>JAGGRR010000046.1 GCA_021159465.1 Methanophagales archaeon | reverse complement strand
AAAAGCTCTAAACCACCTTTTCTATCATTTTCTTTCTTTGCCCCTTTGTCTCGGTTCACTCGTCATACCAGTGTACTTCATGCCTTCTATGCTATACTCAAAATCACTAATGTGCATTTTATGCATATTTAGATATAGCTCTACTTCCTAAATTTAATTTTAAAATGTGGAATATGTGATAGATGATAGAAGATAGCATATTGTATTTGTATGGGCATCGCATGTCCAAATGGCAGCAGGTGCGGCAATTAGCGCAGTTCCATGTTTATCTCGATCCTGAGACGGAGATGGCTTATACACATCCTGAGTTCCTGCCAGCGATTATTCGAAACAGGCTATTGCCAATGCCTGGTTTTGAATCACATAGCCAGAGAGCGTTCTTCATCATCACAGATAACAACCAGCTTGTGGAGTACAAGGGGCTTGTCTTCCCATATTCCAATGAGATAGTGCCGGCAAGTGGACAGCCACGGGGCATGTTGTTGAAGGAGCATGGTGAACGTGAAGCGATGGCGTTAAATGCAATTGCGAGCAGAATCGGTGGCGTCTACGGTGAGTATCACGATGCTGGGATGGCAATACAGAAGCGAGAAGGAGAAGGAGAAAGAGAAGGTGGTAAGATAACGATAACAGTAACGCCTTTCATACCTTTCATAAATGGAAATGATGTAAATGAAGATGTGAAGGTGGATGGTGAAATAATACATTATGGTGTTCTCAGACGCTGGGGTGATGATTACATACCTTTTATCAGGCTTGACCTCTTTGATGCTGTGAGGCGACTTGCCACACTGGAGGGTATATCACATATCGAGCTACTGAAGCGTGCAATGGCGCGACTGGGCTTGATATTGAGGACTGCACATGAAATTGGGTTTTATCACTGTTTCACGCATCCGGGTAATATAGACGCACATGGCAACCTTATAGATTTCGAGCATGCGATCCGCCGTGCAGAGATTCCGATGCTAAAGAGCCTGTGCTTGAAGGATGGGGACTTACTGGACGATGCACATCTGCGATATCGGGATATTGACCTCTTCTTTGCTGGCGCTCGTGAGGTTATGTACAGATGTCAGGCATGCTTTAAACTCTCCCATGATGCGTTGATGAAGAAGATAAGGTTCCTGCGTGAGCATATATCTCTCACAGCAGGTATACCTGTTTTTGAAGTCCTTGCACATCTGAATATCGGGTTTTATGAGGATACCTTGAAGAAACTCTCGTTTTGTTGCCAGAAAGAGCTGATTGGAGCTTTTATTGATAACTATTGTGAATCAGGATCAGGGTCGGAAGTGAAGCGCGGTATCTTTTCAGAACTACTTAGACATGGCGAATGGACGCCAAAGGCAACTGGATTCATTACCAATGCCGGCAATCCAATGCCAATGCGGCAGATACCAAATGAGCTCATATTAAATCTCTGGAAGCTGCCACCGCTCAAGAAGGATTAATTGAGCCTTTGGAGTCCAGCTCCTATAATTGTTGTAAACAGAAAAAACATGATTGGGGGTGCACCCCAGGTTTTAGTAAAGGTTTTGCGATGCAAAAAGCAAAAAGTTTATGTTTATGGAGAAAATAACAATCAAGCCTGTTTGGTTTGATTCCCTCGGTGCAAAGCCTTCACACAGAACTGGCGTTAAAGGACGTATACGACAAAAAGAGACTACATTCTGCCATAGGGTGCCGCTTTCTCATAGACTTCGAGAAGGAGGTGCGTGCATCGGAAGTTTTAAGTTTTATAATACTGTTTCTTAACTTTAACTAGTTGTATACTAACAAGGGTGCACCTCAATTTTAAATAAAACAACCCATAAATAAGAGTTGAGAATGGAGCATAACGCAAAACATCGAAGAATGAAATGAAGAATAGAGTAGCAGATAGGGTGAGCCAGATAAGGGGTTCAGGGATAAGAGAATTCTTTGACATCGCACAGCGCATGGAGGATGTAATCTCCCTGGGTGTTGGTGAGCCCGACTTCGTAACTCCGTGGAGCATAAGGGAGGCGTGTATATTTGCACTGGAGAAGGGCTACACATCCTATACATCCAACTGGGGACTATCAGAACTGAGACAGGCACTATCTGACTATACATACAGGGAGACAGGTGTGTATTACGACCCCGAAGATGAGATACTTATAACAACAGGAGTAAGTGAAGCTCTTGACATTGCGCTTCGTGCTGTTCTCAATCCCAATGATGAAGTAATCGTACATGAGCCCTCTTACGTGAGTTATAAGCCCTGTACGATATTCGCGGGTGCAACTCCTGTCTGTGTGGATACAGAGATGGGGGACAGCTTCAAACTGCGTACAGATAAGATGAAAATGAGAATAACAGAGAAGACGAAAGCGGTAATCCTGAATTATCCGAATAACCCCACAGGAGCGACAATGGGGCGTAAAGACCTGGAAGAGATAGCAGATATGGCGAACGAGCATGATTTACTCGTTATATCAGATGAAATCTACAGCAAACTGACTTACGAAGGCGAACATACATGCTTCTCATCACTGGATGGTATGAAAGAGCGTACAATATTGCTTAATGGCTTCTCAAAAGCGTATGCTATGACTGGCTGGCGAATTGGGTATGCTATGGGGCCCAGCGACCTTATAGGAGCAATGATGAAGATACATCAGTATATAATGCTCTGTGCACCGATTACCGCGCAGATGGCTGCCTTAGAAGCGCTTAAATGCAGTAACGAGGTTGATGATATGGTTGCCGAATATAATAGACGGAGGAGACTGATGGTACAGGGTCTGAAGGAGATAGGGTTGAGTTGTTTCGAGCCGAAAGGTGCATTCTACTCCTTTCCTTCCATTGCTAATACCGGACTGACTTCGGAAGAGTTTGCACGTCAGTTACTTAGGGTAGAGAAGGTGGTTGTAATACCCGGTAATGTTTTCGGTGCATGTGGCGAGGGTTTTATAAGATGCTCTTATGCAGTCTCAGAATATGAGCTAAAAGAGGCTTTAGAACGCATTGGGGAGTTCCTTTCAGGCTTATAGTATTACCAAACCATGTCCCGATGCGTGTAAAGGCGAAGATGAAGGCGTGTAGGGAGTTATGCAGCGGGAGACGGAGAAGAGCTATAAACAGTGTATAGTTATCAGAGCGGACCTGAAACTCACAAAAGGGAAAGCGGCTGTACAGGCTGCTCATGCATCTATACTGAGTTATGAACTTGCCCCGATACAGGATAGAGAGAGATGGAAGCAGCAGGGGCAGAAGAAGGTCGTACTGAAGGTGTACAGCCTGGAAGAACTGAATAAATTAAGAGATGCGGCAGAGAAGCTTGGATTGCCATACGCTATCGTAGAGGATGCAGGACTGACTGAAGTCCCGCCGGGAACCGTGACCGCCATCGGGATAGGACCCGCAAGTGCTGAAGAGATAGATAAGGTCACAGGGCATCTGAAGTTGCTATGAATGGCTCTCCATCAATGATCGTATATCTAACTGTGCCAGGGAATTCATAGCCCTCAAAAGGTGACCAGCCACATTTCGTCCTCAATTGCTCAGACTTAACTTTCACACTCCTGTGATCTAAAATTGTCAGGTTCGCTCGCTTACCCACCTCTACAATACCTCTATCCCGTAGCCCCAGGAACTTCGCCGGATTATATGAACACATCTTCGATATTAGCTCTGGATTGACCCCCTGGGAGTATATGAGCCATGCAACGAAACTACCAAAAGTATCAAGGTTGGGGACGCCTGCAGGTGCATCCATGAGACCGAACGCCTTCTCCTCTATCGTGTGCGGTGCATGATCGGTCACAAGGAAATCTATCTCGCCCCGCCTGAACGCGTCCAGCAACTGTCGCCTGTTTGATTCTGTTCTTAATGGTGGGTTCGTCTTTAAAAGACCTTTCTTTATACTCAGGTCTTCTGTGTTAAAGAAGAGATGGTGTGGTGTCACTTCACAATAAATCCCGGCTGTGCGTTTTATAAGCAAGAGGGAGTCATAAACTGAAATATGGGCTATATTAATGCTGTTTCTTATACCAGAAGCGTGGCTCAGAACCCTTCTGACTGCCGATAGTTCCGCCTGAGCAGGTCGCAGCCATGAGTGGAGTTCAGTACCAGCCTGCACATCCTTATTCTTTAACTCTTCTCTCCGCTTCTCTATCAGCTCCTGGTCCTCACAATGCACCACAATCGGCTTTGAAGTTGCTTCAACTGCCCTGAACGCTTCAAGTAGCACTTCCTGTCTGATGTATAGCGGTCCATCAGCGAGGAATATCTTATAACCTATCGCTTCTTCGTTCATACCTGCCAACTCCTCCATATTGGTTTCAGTAACAGCGCCGTAGAAGAATATCTCAACCTTAGATTTCGATTGTGCAAGTTTCTTTTTCGCTCTCAATCGCGCAGTATTTATCGCTGGCAGTGGAGTATTTGGCATATCCACGATGGTAGTTATACCGCCATGAAGGGCAGCCGCGGAGCCAGACCTGAAATCCTCCTTATAACTCCATTTCTCGCTACTATCCTCTCTGAGATGAGCATGCAGGTCAATAAAACCAGGGAAAATCAGGCACCCTGTTGCTTCGATACTCTGCTCACCACGTAACCCCTGTTTCTTTAGCCCGGTTATAAACGCTCCATCTATTCCTATCTGGGCAGTATCATGCACCACCCCGGGATTCACTATTTTACCCTCTACCACCAGATCATGGTGCATCCGTATCCTTTTAAATAAAGGAAATAGAATAAAGAAATGTATGTTCCCAAATAAGAGAGTTCAGGGTATGATAGGGAAGAAAGTGCATGTGGAGATGAAGGGTGAGAAGAGCGTACTGGAAGGGGTGTTGAGAAGCGTGGATGATTACCTGAATCTACACCTGAGTGCGGTGAATGAACTTCAGAATGGTGAGAGAAAGCGACTGCTCGGCTCCGTGGTGGTAAGGGGCAATAATGTTGTGCTTATAAACCCCATGAAGGAATGAAGAGTGTAAATGTAAAGGTAGAAGGTAAGAAGATAGGAATTATAGGCATTGGTAACATAGGGACTTCTATTCTCCGCGGATTACTGGCAACAGTGGATGATGCCCGATTTTTGATAAACGATTTGAGGAGAGAGAGTCTCGATGCATTTGCAGGTGAGCCGAGAGTGGAGATATGTGAGAGTAATGAAGAGCTGGCGAAGAAAGCGGAGATAGTAATCCTGGCAGTTAAACCCAAGGATGTGCGCATGGTTTTAGAACCGATAGCGCCACTTATGGCAGATAAGCTATTGATATCCGTGGCTGCCGGTGTGTCCACAGCCGAGTTAGAGCGATATCTCGGTGAAGGGAAGCGGGTGATTCGTGTCATGCCAAATATAGGGGCGAGAGTGGGTGAATCAGTATCAGCGCTGTGTAGGGGTAGGAATGCAGTAGCAGAGGATGAGAAGCTCGCTGATGAGATTTTCAGTGCTATTGGCTCGGTTTATCATATTAATGAGAGCGATATGGATGCTATAACAGGACTCAGTGGCAGTGGAATCGCATTCTTCGCCGAGGTGATAGATGCCATGGCGGATGCAGGCGTATATGAGGGGTTACCAAGAGACTCAGCACTTACTATCGCCGCCAGGACCGCGATTGGTGCAGCTCGAATGATCCTCGCAGGTGATGACCCCGCTGCTATAAAAGCGATGACTGCGTCACCAGGCGGTACAACGATAAGGGGGCTGTATGCAATGGAGTCGCGAGCTGTGAGAGCGGCGATGATGGATGCAGTGATAGAAGCCACGAGACGAAGTAGAGAGATAAATAGATAATAAGGGGTTATAGGGGTTAGAGGCGATGAAGAACGATTTGATACCACGAGTAATCGAGATACTGAAGGAAGCGGGTTTCATTGTCTCCAGCAGATGTAAAGCAAAGAGCTTCGATCTGGCAGCACGAAGGGAAGATTTGATCCTGCTGGCAAAGGTATTGTACAACATAGATGGTCTGAATGAGGAGATAGCGAGGAGTATAAAGCGTGTGGCATTCTCCTTACTTGCTTCACCTGTTGTTGTAGGAGAGAGAAAAGGCAGTTTCTTCCTGGAAGATGATGTCGTCTACCACCGGCATGGTATACCTGCAATAAACATCAATACGCTCTATGATTATTTCATCGCAGGGGTACGCCCTTATGTCTATTCAGCAACCGGGGGCTTATACGTGAATATAAATGGTGAATTAATGCGGGTGGCGAGGGAGAAGAAGGATCTCTCACTCGGCGACATAGCGTCCCGTTTAGGCGTTTCCAGACGAAGTGTGAGTAAATATGAGGGGGGTGGTGTGAGCACCACGATAAATATAGCACTGAAACTCGAGGAGATTCTGGATACTGTATTGATAGAGCCACTGGACTTCTTAGCCCAGGAGCCGGAAGAACCTTTACCACCTGAGGTAACAGAAGCAGGTATAGATGATGCTACTTCGGACTTAGAGCGATGCATATTGGGTATGATGGAAGAGATAGGCTTTGAGATATTCACAACCACGCACGCACCTTTCAATGCCGTTTCACTCTCACAATCGAGTAACGAGAGCATACGCATTCTTACGGGGATAAGTAAATATACTCAACAAGTGATAAAAAGAGCAAGAATCCTCAGCAGTCTCTCGAAAGTGACGAACACGCACTCGGTATTCGTGGTTAATGGTAATGTCAAGCGTGTGCAGATAGACCATACGGTGTTGATGGAGAAGGAAGAGTTGAGGAAGATAAGGGACCCGGAAGAGTTCACATGTGTGATAAAGGAGAAGATGAAAGATGGCTGAGGTTGTGGTTGCTATCATAATGGGTTCAAATAGCGATATGGCGATAGCAGAAAAGGCGGCAAAGGTACTGGCAGAGCATAAAGTGCGTTATGAGATGCATGTGATATCAGCCCATCGCGACCCAGAAGTGCTGGAACGGTATCTGAAAGAGATTGAAGATTCAGTAGCGGTAATAATAGCGATTGCAGGTCTGTCCGCGGCATTACCGGGAATAATAGCGGCAAAGACAGATAAACCTGTCATCGGGGTACCGGTGAGTGGCAAGCTGTTGGGTATGGATGCACTGCTTTCGATGGTACAGATGCCTTCGGGTGTGCCTGTGGCTGTCGTAGGTATTGATAATGGAGAGAACGCGGCTCTTTTTGCTCTTCGTATGCTGAAAAGCATGCGTGATTATAAACCCTCAACTTAATCTCGTCCAATTGCTGTAATACCAGTTCTGAACAGTTGTTTTATTCCAAAGTGCTTCATCAATTCTATAAATCGTTCTATTCTCTCAGGCTCATCTGCAAGTTCCAGTATCATCGAATCAAGCGATGCATCAGCTATTTTTGCACCATAAGATTCCGCCAGCTGCATCACTTCAGTTCGCGCTTCCACATTCTTTGTATGCACCTTTATAAGGCACAGATCGCGGATAATCGACTCGTTCTCCTTCAAATCCACCACTTTTATCACCTCTATCAGGTTACTTAACTGTTTCCTCACATTCTCCAACTCGCTCTCAGAGCCTTCTATCGTCACTGTCATCCTTGATAACCCCGGCTTCTCACACGGCGATACCGTAAGTGATGAGATATTTATACCTCGCATTGTGAACATACCTGACATCCGGGTCAACACTCCCGGGTTATCCTCCACTAACAGAGATATCACACGCGTTTGCATCTCTCAGTTCCTATCATACCCGTTATACCACCACCAGGTGGGATCATGGGCAGTACTTTATCCTCCTTCCCCACTATCATATCAATCACCGCGGGCTTGCCGGACTCGAATGCATTCTCCAATGTCGCTTTCAAATCCTCAGGCTTCTCCACTCGTTCTGCATAGCATCCAAAAGCCTCACCAAGCCTGATGAAATCAGGCGTTATACCCAAATTCGTATGGGAATATCTTTTATCGAAGAACAGCTCCTGCCACTGCCTTACCATACCCAGATAGCGGTTATCGAAGATGCAGACCACTACCGGGATATCATTCTCCACGCAGGTTGCCAGGTCATGGCAGGTCATCAGGAAACTACCGTCACCTGCAATATCTACCACCCTCTTATCCGGCGCCGCGACCTTAGCACCTATTGCCGCCGGGAACCCGAATCCCATCGTACCCAATCCACCGGAGGATATAAAAGTGCGGGGCTTCTTTGTCATGTAATAATGCGCTGCGAACATCTGACACTGTCCTACTTCGGTCGTGACTATTGCATCGCCATCCAGGATATTATTGAGTTCTTTTATTAAAATATCTGATACTGATGACCCCGGTCTCCATATATCCTTTATGCACTCTTCACAAGCTGAATGCATCTCTTTTATCCGCTGTAACCATACGCTTCCCTCGTGGATGCTCTCTTTCTTAAGCCATTTCAATATATCAGAAAGCGCAAGCTTCACATCCCCCACAATCGGAATATCCACCGGCATGTTCTTATTTATCTCAGTAGCATCCACATCTACCTGTATCAATGTCGCATCGGGAGCAAACTGGTCCAGTTGCCAGCCTGTCAATCTATCGCTGAATCGTGTACCAAGGGCGAGCAGGGCATCGCATTCGTTCAGCGCTCTGTTCGCATAGATACGCCCGTGCATACCAGCCATACCCAGACATAAAGGATGGCTTTCCGGGATTGCACCTTTGCCCATCAGTGTGGTGACAACGCCAGCACCGAGCAATTCCGTTAAAGCCAGTAATTCTTCCGTTGCACCGGCACTTATAACACCGCCACCTGCGAGAATGAGAGGGCGTTCTGCATTTGCAAGTACTTCCGCTGCTTTCTTCGTCTGCACTTTATTCGGGTTTATATTTGGCTTATAACCTGGGAACGTATCCTCGGGATGCAATTCTACTTCCACTCTATTCGCCTGGACATCCCTCGGCAGGTCAATCAGGACAACTCCTTTCCTTCCGGTATTGGCGATATAAAAGGCATTATGAATGACCCAGGGTAAATCCTCTGTTTGCGTCACCAGGAAGTTATGCTTTGTGATGGGCATGGTGATTGTGAAGGTACTCGCCTCCTGAAATGCATTGGATCCTATTGCAGAGGTGGGCACCTGCCCGGTCAATGCAACGATTGATGAAGAGTCCGCGTTCGCGGTTGCCAGTCCAGTAACGAGGTTTGTGGCACCAGGACCAGAAGTGGCGATGCAAACGCCGGTTCGTCCAGATACACGCGCATAGCCATCAGCTGCATGCGCTGCACACTGCTCATGTCTCATCAGTATATGTCTTATCTCCTCTGTCTGGTAGAGCACCTCATACAAATCCAGCAGTGCACCTCCTGGTATACCAAATGCTACCTCTACTCCTTCCTTCTTCAGTTCCTCCACCACTATCTCCGCACCGCTCAACTTCTTCCCCGTCATTTCATTCCCCTATACTTCCCCTATACATCTTAGATATACTTAAAATATACTTCTTCGTGAGTATCTTTGCATCAAGGATAAGGGATAAGGGAAAAGGAAAGATGAGATATGACCTGCATACACACTCGAAATACTCGCCTGATAGCATACTCGAGCCCCGGGAGATAGTGAAACAGGGACGGAAGAGGAGGCTTGCCGGGATTGCTGTAACAGATCACAATACGATAAAAGGGGGATTGGAAGCGAAGAGATATGAAACCGATGATTTTAAAGTGATTGTGGGTTCAGAGATAATGACAGACCGGGGTGAGATAATAGGTCTCTTCCTCGATGCGGAAGTGGAACCAGCCGAATTTGGAGCAGTAATCGAGGGGATAAAAGAACAGGGTGGCATCGTTGTTGTACCCCATCCATTTGATAGAATACGCCCGGGTTTACAACCCAAAGATGAAGATGCTAAGTTTATTGATTGCATAGAAGGCTTCAATTCGAGATGTCTCTTCCAGAGCTACAATGAGAGGGCGGTGGAATTTGCCAGCAGACATAAGCTACCAGTTACAGCGGGTAGTGACGCGCATTTCAGGTGGGAGATTGGAAATGCATTCATTCGAGCGAGTGCGTCCAGTGAAGAGGAACTGAAGTGCGATATACTGAATAATGAGATTGGATACGACGGCAGGCTGGGCAACCCGTTGAACCAGGGCTTGAGCAAAGTACTTAAGACATGGAAAAGAGCGATTTCATCACGTAACCGGTAACTTATATCGCTTTGCTATATCTAAGAACGCATCTGCGAGATACCGTATCCTGTCCCAGCTCAAACCGTATGTATTTAACTTCCATACGCGTGTAGAACCCGCAAATTCGCCTATTATACCCCTCCTTTTCAGTTCGTCACTGAGGAAGAATCCACGACGCTTATGCGTACGTGCAACCTTATCGAAGCTATTACGCGTATCAACTCTGGATAATGTATGTTTACGCGGGTATTCACTCACTACTTTGTTACCCTCTATACGCAGGAACTCGCGAATGAAATAATTCGACTTCTTCACTTCTTCCTGCCAGTGCTTCACGCGCTCCTTAACGCGTGGGAATGAAGCCATCATTGAGAGTAGAGTCCCGCCCATGAGAGTACAACCCAGCAGTTCAGACTCCTTATTCTCAAATCGCTTACCCGTGATGTCACCAGAGATACGGGAAGTTCGGAAGACATGGGGTGCCCACTCTTCGGTCGTTGCGAGGAGCCCGGAAGGAGCAACTGCCGCCATACCCTTGTGTCCAGAGCCAACGACGAAATCTGCACCTATCTCTTTGCCATTCACGGGCATCATACCCACAGAATATGCGCCATTGTAAAGAAAAGGGATTTCGTACTCCTTCGCTACCTTCCCCACGCCCCGCACATCATGCTCGTTCCCGAAGCTGTAATCGAAATGCTCAATGATGATCAGTTTCGGCTTCTTTCCGGTTGTAATTCGCACCTGCTCTATTGTATCTGCAACGGCATCACCATAGATTATATTTGCCTCGCCTGATGGTATTTCCCTGATCACACCGCCAGCAATCTCAACAGCTAAGTACTCGGTATAATGCCCCAGGTCAGAGAGGAGAACGATGTCCCCCTTATCGAGTAGTGATGATGTAACAGCCTGAAAGCCCCTTCTCGCTCCTGGTACCACCCTCACTTCATCCATACCCACAAATTCCGCTAGTTCTGCATGGAATTCATCCACTGGCGGTCTCCTTATCCTATCAAGCCTCTGGTCACGGCACCAATCACAGACGGAATATCCATCGCCATAAGCAATTAGCGCTTTACGCGCTTCTGGCGTCAGTCGTCCTCCAGGCTGTATCGGATTGATATTTATGTATTCTTCCTCGCGTGTCCTCAGCTCGATGTGGTTGGTGATGTACTTGAGTGAACTGTTCTTGCATTCCTTAAAATCCCTCAGGATTCGTTCAACACGTGCCACTCCTGCTGCTATTTCGTCCTCATTCGCTCTTCCCGGCACTGCCTCTCGGAATATCTCACGCAGGTCTTCGAGCGCGAAGATCGCTTCATATAATTTCCTCACACGTGGCTCCATCATGGAATTAACAAAAGCGTTTATTTCTAAGGCAAGTGAAAATAAGCAGAATTAGCCCAATATATTTTAGTTTTTACTTCTGCCCTCTCTTCCTGCGTTCCTTCTCTGCAATGCCCGCCTCTTTCTTCTGCTTCATCAACCTGTGTATCAGTTCGGCACCAGAGGGTTCTATTGGCTTCGCTTCTATATACCCGCGCTCCAGCGCACCCTCGAAGACATCCTTACCGAAATCGGTACGAACGATAACCGATGACCTGCCTTCAGGCGTGCCGTTATTTCCCACACTTATATCTGAGAACAGAGCAGCGAAATCTTCGCAAACCCTGCATCCAGCACGCTTATAATCCTCTATTTCAGAAAGTTCAGCACTTAAGAGCTCCTCTGCCTCTGCACCCGCATACACATGCAGAACATTCTCGCTTATCTGCATCTTCGTTATCTCATTTATGTTTATACCATGCTTGGCAGCGAGAAAGTCTGTTATCAGCTTCTCATAAGTGTAAGAGCCCAAACAGAAGAGACCTATTCGCAATCTGATGTGGGATGAGAAGTTATGCGCATTATGGGTATCGCGTCCAACAGTAAGCATCCGCTCGTATGAGGACATCTGACATGGCGTACCTACCAGTGCAACACTCCAGAGATCATAGTTTAGAATGGCATCAGCAACGCCGGTGAGCGTTGCCGCAGGTGTATATTTAGTGCCTGCTGTCTTTATCAGGCTCGATCTATCCATTGCAACACGTACTTCGGGTTTCCAGTCTTTATCGGCCAGCGCAACGGTTATACAACCCTCCACTATACCCTCATCTAAGGCGTAAGCGAGTAGTGAAGTAACTGCCCCACCATCCTGACAGACCGCTTTTATCTCCTCATCTTTTGTGACAACCTCATATATCTCTTCCAATCCTTGCTTCAATTCAGGCTTCTCCACCCTCGGGCACTGATAATAGCAGTATCCACAATCTGGAGGACACTGCTGCCCTTCGCTTATCACAGGGCGCTCTTCCGAGAAGTCCACATTGAGATATCCGTAGTCCAGAAGCCTGCAAGTCGCCACACAGCCACCACAGAGCGTACACTTGCCCTTATCTATCACTTCACGCACCAAATCCCCAAAATCCTTCTTCTCTTCCATTTGTCACTAATCCCATCCTTTCTATATCTATCATGCCTATTTAGAGATATTACTATTACCTATTTTAATATGGTAATGAAATGTGGGGACAAGCGATAAAAAATCTTTCTTTCAAAAAGAAAGCTTTACCAAAGAAATATTATACTTTGTGCACCATATAAAATGGAAAAATAGAAAGTTTTTTAATATATAAAAAGAGATTGGAATCCAGTATATTCTTCATATTTCAGGGATAAGGATAAGGTAAGCCATGCTGAGACCGGTGGAGATGCGGGAACTGCGTATAATCACCCTGGATGAGCATTTAGATAATGTAATCAAGAGAATAGACGCTCTTGGCTCCGTTCACCTTACGGATATAGAGGAGTTTATGGATGACTGGGTTGGGCTTATAGAGCCAGCAAAAGCAGATTCGGTATTGATGAAGATATCCGAACTCCTGACGCGTATTGATAACCTGCTCTCACTATTGCAACCGCCAGAGGAGGGTGCAAAGGCAAAGAAAAAGAAGAGCCTGAAGGATAGGCTCTTTAAAGCACGAGAAGAGGAAGAGACGGCAGTGGTAACGGTGACACCAGGAGAGGAGAGAAGTCTGGCGGAGATAGAAGAGAAGTTCAGTGAGTTGGAGAAGATTGTAATCAGATTGACGGATGAGACTGCGAGATTGAGAGAAGAGCTGAAGGATACGGAGGATTTACTGGCAGTACTAAAGGAGTTAGTGGGTT
Organism: Methanophagales archaeon; assembly: GCA_021159465.1. Taxonomy (NCBI): domain Archaea; kingdom Methanobacteriati; phylum Methanobacteriota; class Methanomicrobia; order Candidatus Methanophagales; species Candidatus Methanophagales archaeon. Next base: position 1,047 of record JAGGRR010000046.1, on the reverse strand, counting down.
TTGGGGTTGAACCGGGCTTTATAGGTGATAAATATTTTATATCTGTCTTCGCTGGCAGAGTGCCCACAGCAAACATAGATGAGCTGGATAAAGCTCTTGATGACATAGTTGGGGAGCTCCATTTTGTCATCACACATGAGCTTGAGCATGATAATGGTAATGATACCAGAGATAAGTCTAAGTCTAAGTCTTTTTCTATCGTTGTAGCTATGAAGCACGATAGGGATGCAGTGGAGAAAGTGCTTACACGCATGGACTTCGATTTGTGGAGTCCGCCAGCGGATATTTCCAGCTATGAAGCTGCAGAGGCAATAGAAGAGGCAAGTGCGAAGATAAAAAGATTGAGGCAGGAGATAGAGCTTAAAGAGCGTGAGGTAGAGGAAATAAGGGAGACAAAACTCTCTGAGCTGACTGCAATGCGTGAGACCTTACAGATGGAGGAGAACAAAGCGAAGGTAAAGGCGCTCTTCGGACAGAGTGAGCGTGTGCGGGTGATTATGGGATGGACACCCGAGGACAAAGTGGAGGAAGTAACAGCAGGCATAAGGGAAGAGACGGGAGGGCTCTCCATAGTAGAGGCGAAGAAGCCCGAGCGCGAAGATGCGCGGGTGCCCTCCTTATTGCGGAATCCGAAGCTCTTAAAGCCTTTTGAATCTGTTATCAAGATGTATGGACATCCATTATATCGTGATATAGACCCTACATTGATCACTGCTATCATCTTCCCCATACTCTTTGGGCTTATGTTCCCTGATATTGGTCATGGGTTTATACTGATGCTACTGGGTCTTGCTTTAACACGTTTTACAGGGTTGAGTAAAGAGATGCGGGATATGGGCATCATCATACTATTATGCGGGCTTTGTTCAATGGTGGCAGGTACGTTATTTGGTGAATTCTTCGGCTTCAGTTTGTATGCTCGCGAACTTGTCAGCGAATCAGTACAGATGCACATTCCCGATTGGCTTATTCCTATCAAGAATCCAGTGATGGAGCCCATTGTACAGGTAAAGCTCTTCTTTGTTATTACTCTCCTGATAGGTGCGG
>JAGGRR010000045.1 GCA_021159465.1 Methanophagales archaeon | reverse complement strand
TTTAGCACGGACTCATGAGAATTACACTTCAAAGATTACAGTAAAAACAAGTACTGAGCTTCCTCCGGGCGAATATGTATTGTGTATAGAGGAACATTTTGACGGGAGTTTAACCAACCATTGGCTTACAGTTAATGTGGAGTCGTAAAATACCCTACTGCCCTTATTTCGGAAAGGAGGTCAAAAGAAGAAGAGAACGCATTTAATTCGCTCAACAACAATAATATTATTACCTCTTTGTTATTTTTTATTGCAATTTCTATCGGTATTTTGATAATTTTACCTGTGCTTGGGTGTATGGATTGAAAAATAATAAAAAAACAGCCCGACCTATTAAAAATAGACCGAGCCTTCTTCTATTTCATATTCTCACATCTTCTATCGGATTCACTACGATGTCATAGTTAAAGTGCATCACATCCTCGGGCTTCATCTCGAGCTTCCACGTGCCACTTGCCGGGTTATCTATCAGGTATATCACCGCTTGTTGTCCATGCTCATACACATTTGCATTTGTTGTTTCTTCGTCTTCTATATCCATACCCCGTTCAAGCGCATAGCTAAAAGCATCAACGTATCCAGAAATCCTCGTCATTTTTGTGCGCTGAGATACCTCGTTCCCATAGGGGTCGAATAGATGCACATCTACCGTCCCTTCCGCTGATAGCATATTCTTCTCATCCTTGTTCCACTTCACAGTTACTATCACCTTTGTTGAGTTAGGTGCAACACTGAATTCTTTTGTTATCGGCTCTTCCAGCGGCTTATATACCTGAACGCTGTAATGCTCTATTCGTTCGGGATATTTGTCTGTTCTTATAGCAATCATCCCGCTGTAATACCCACTCTTTGCATCTGGAGGTATGCTCACTGAGATGTCAAATTTTGCGGACTCCTGAGCACCCAAATCTATCTCACCTGGGCTGACCGAGACCCACTCAGGGTTTATCACGTTTTCGCTATACTTATACTTATACATATATTCATCCTCTTCTCGCATGACTGGAACGAGTTCAACGGTTATCGCACTGTTGCCGTCGTTATGCACCTTCCCTTCAATGGAAATCGTCTCGCCAGCCTTCGCTAAGTTATCATAGGGGATTATAGTTGTATAAATCCTTTTTTCGCCTGGTGGCGGTGACATAGGTCTTATTGATATAGGTTCTATCACCGGCGCAGGCACAGCATTCGTAACCATCGCTCCAACCAGCAACGCCACAAGTAATACCGAGACCGAAGCCAATATCTTCTTTCTCTTTTGCATTTTTATTTTACCCCCAATAAATAGTCTAAAGAGGGGGGATTATAAGATTTGCGTAAGCTACGAATTGGTTCGTAGTTATTTTGCTCTTTGCAGTCTTCTAGCCTTTTTGTTATAGTCGCTTACGCCTGATACATCGCAACTGCCGAGATAATAAGGAACAGAGCAAGAATATATCACCTTTGCCCTTTTGCTTATCCTCCTTTGCTTCTTCGCTATTTATCTTTATATAGCGCCATGCTCAGCGCTCATACATATTCTTGCTGGAACAGCAT
>JAGGRR010000044.1 GCA_021159465.1 Methanophagales archaeon | reverse complement strand
ATCTTCGGTGTGAATCGTTCGTAAAAACTACTTATGCTCAGTTTCACCCCTGCTTTCTCCCCCGTATTTCCGCTTCAGTCCTCGGATAGTGCTCAGAAAATGCACACCAAATCCAAGCGTTAAGATTCATGTATCGTATCACCGTGTAAAATAGTCACTTTTATCGCTTAAACAGTTCCAATAGCCGGAATCACCTTCTCTTATCCAAACACCTATGCATAGAATTTAGCTTGTTTATATTCGATAAAAAAGTGGACATAATAGAAATATTTATTTGTATACTGATTTAAAATTGTGAACAGAAATGAAGAAGATATTAACAACTATTATATTACTGCTGCTGTTTTTATTCTCAGCGGTGATTACAACGGTAACTTCAACTTCAGAGAAAACACCAATCGAAGAGTTACAATTACAAAAGTTACAGCAGAGGATTAATAGTTTGGGTTTTCACTACAAAGTCGCAAAGAACTGGATAACTGGACTAACACCAGAAGAGCTATCGCAACTCACGGGATACCGCCCGCCGAAGCCACCTGTAGGCGCTTTACCACCAAATGTCAGTTTCCGTTCCTTCCGTACCATAGATGCAGGTGCAGTTCAAAGAAGTACATTGCGACTGACCACCGGAATGCCATCCGCCTATGACGCTATGGCACTTGGATATGTCACACCGGTAAAGAACCAGCACACATGTGGTAGCTGCTGGCTTTTCGCCGCTATTGCCGATATTGAATCAGACGTAGCAATCGCGGACTCCACTCAGAGTGACTTCTCAGAACAGGAAGCTGGAGACTGCAACATCTGGAATCGGTTTTGTAATGGTGGGAATTCACGCATAAGTACAAACTATCTCACAAAGAAGGGTGTGGGTAATGAATCCTGTCACCCCTATGTGGCACACGGAACAGCCTGCTACAACTGTTCTATCATCAAGAATGTAGATAACTGGAGGGTCATCACCGGTAGCAGTGGAGAGACGCAAATAGAAAAGATCAAAGCCGCAATATTGAACTATGGGCCAGTGTACTCAACCATGTACGCAGGTGATCCGGGATTTCATGCTTATGACAGCGGGGTCTATGAGTATTGGGGTACTGATGAGCCAAACCATGCGATACAGATAATAGGGTGGAATGATTCCTTGCCCCACTCAAAAGGTAGCGGTGCGTGGTTGATAAAGAATAGCTGGGGGACGGACTGGGGTGCTCATGGACCTTATCCCGGCTGTGCGTGGGTCGCCTATGGGGCTGCGAATATCGGGGACTACACCAGTGCTATCACATCCTGTAACGATGGCGGTATTCAGTTGTATTACCATGATGAATATGGGTGGATGGGCTACTGTTGTGGTATGGGGACGAACACGGCGTGGGGTGCAGTGCGTTTCATACCTGCCCAGAGTGGTCAATTGCGATCGGTTGATTTCTGGGCTGTTGATGATAATATGCAGTATGAGATCATGATATGCGATAATATAAGTGAGAGCTCACCGTATACATTCTCCAACCAACTTGGATACCAGAATGGGACAACAGAAGAGATGGGTTACTATTCGGTCAGCTTGAGTACACCAATAACAGTGGTTAAGGGTGACGATTTTGTAGTCCAGATCAAATTCACCACTTCTGGATATAACTTTCCGATACCGATAGATTTCATCCCTCCCGGCGATGAATATTACAGTGACTGGGATGCAGGGGGTTCAGGGGAGAGCTATGTGAGTGCTAATGGAGAAACATTCACTAAGCTCAGCATTGGTGGCTCACTCACCGATATCGGGATAAGGGCAAGGGTGAGTCCAGAAGAGTGCCTCGGTAACTGCTACAGCTCAACGAACTGCACAGGTAGCATAATAGCAACAAATGTACCCTGTTACGAGTGTATAAATGGTAATGGTGGTGCTGCAGGCGGTAAATCATGGCATAGCCCTTCACATGGGCATGATTGGTGTTTCAATGATTGCCCTGCATGCTGTGATGGTACCGATAACGATGGCGACAGCCATATTGATTACCCGGCTGATGAAGGATGTGCATGCTGTTATGATTACACCGAGACAGAGGATACCGCGGTGCCATGCATCCCGGAACTCCCCTCGTTTTTGCTGCTCTCCATTGGTTTGCTGCTGCTTATGTTTATGGGCTATCTATATCAACATCTGCATCAATATCGAAGAGATGGTTAATAATGAACTACAAGCTTCTACTTCTTCTCTTAGCTATCGGTATCGGCATCGGTATTTTATATCTCAACGTCATGACCTGGCTGGTAAATAACTGGCTGAACAATCCTTTTTACTCTCATGGGTTCTTAATACCCGTTATTGCTGCGGTCATCGCGTGGAAGAATCTCAGCAGCTCAGGGGTGATAGAAGGGCAGCCTTATAAACCCGGATTTGGCATACTCTCACTTGGGCTCGCTCTCCTCGTTCTCGGATACTTCAAAGATATACCCTCTTTAGGCGCTCTATCATTCTTATTCACTATAAGCGGGCTAATCCTGTATCTGTACGGCAGAGCGGTTATGCGTTCCCTTATCTTCCCTGTCGCGTTTCTCATCTTCGCTATCCCTCCTCCTGGCGTATTGCTTGATAAGATCGCTTTGCAGATGCAGACCATCGCAGTTACGTATTCGACGTTGATAATCACGCAGCTTGGCGTCCCGGTTGAGCGAATTGGAGCAGAGATACACCTGAGAAATAGCACCCTGATCGTGGGTCTGCCTTGCAGTGGTATGAATTCGGTGATTGCTCTGCTGGCATTATCTGTACTCTTCGTCTATCTACTCAGATGCAAGTGGTATAAAAAGGTCACGCTCATCTTCGCTGCTATCCTCTTTGCCATCTTTGCAAACATCCTCAGAATCGTATTTCTAATCTTGATTGCGAACAGTTATGATGAAGCAACCGCAACCGGTTTCTTCCACACGCTCTTCAGCCCTCTTCTCTTCATCATCGCTTTTTTATTCTTAATCCTCTTCAGTATAGTAATTGGATGTAGAATAAGGGGTTAAGGGGATAGGATGAGGAGATTCAGCGAAGAATACTGCAGGGTTATAGGTGTACTACTGCTCACTTTTGTAATTATAATACTCTTCTCAACGCCATCTATGATCCTTGCTAAATCGGTCACCACGATAGGTGCAGAGCTCTCGCATGGTGCATCAGGTGAAACATTTGTGAGAGCGAAGCTGGATTTCGGCAGCAACGAGCATATGCGTGCATTCCCGCGTAAGATAGGCAACTGGCGGGACAGGGAGTACAGTGCGGCAACGAGACTTGCTAAGGTACTGCATGCCGATGTGTTGCTCATGCGTGCGTATTCGAATCCAAAATATTATCAGCCTGTATTCTTCCTCATTGTGCAGTCAAATAATCGCTCAAGTTTCCATTCTCCGATTGTATGCTATCCTGCACTGGGTTATAAGATAGAGGAAACGGGCAGGGTGGAGATACCGGTACGTAACAGGAGCTGGGTGGAAGAGCCGCTCTTTACAAAGCCCATGAATAAAACTCGTATAGTATCCAGCAGGATGATAACAGCAAAGAAACTCATCGTCACGAAGGAATCGCCACGCGGTGACGTAACGGAACGAAGGGTAGTGCTATATTTCTATGTGAAGGAGAAGCCGTTATCAAATAAGATCACAATGGTGCGGGTATCAGCATTGGCACCGATTCAAGGCTCATACAATGGCACTCTGAACATGACCAGGGAGTTTATGGGCGAGACTATACCCTGCATGTTTGAGCTCCAGAAGGAGGAATCGCCTATCTTTTTCACTCTCTTCTATTCTTGCTCCGGTAAAGTGGCTATTGTACTCATTCTACTACTGCCTATCCTGGTTATTTTCTATCCCAGCATACATAACGGTCTATTGAAATCGAAGCTCAGAAATAGAAAGGTGCCACCATGAATAATATGATATTGATGAGCCCATGTGAGAGGCTTATACCATATAAAGAACCTGTCTTCTCCCGCACGAATGAGAATACGAAGCCAGCAGAGAATGCGAGCAAGCAGTCAAACGGGGTGAGATTCCCCGCGTGCAGGACGCCAAAGAGGGTCGAGATGAAGAGAATCCCATGCCATCTGCCCATCACCCGCATTGTATTGAACTGAATCAATCCCCTGAATACTATCTCCTCTAAGAAACCCGTGCAGATGATGAATATCAATGATGCCACAATGATATCAGGGATTCGCAAGTGCAGTGCAAGTGGACTGGGCTTCAAAATCAGATATTCTATTAATCCAAATGGTAGACCAAGGAGTATGACGCCAGCTTCAAGCGATAGATGGGAAGTGGGTATACGAAGCCCCAGGCTCGCGGGATGGAGCCCCTGCAACCATATACATGTGAATACCGCGATGAACACGGGTATGGAGATAAGGATAAACCAGAACATACGGCTGAATTGTACAATCGGCATAGATAAGCTGAGTACCCGGATAAGGGGTGCAAGAGTGAGGGATATGAGGAATTGAGAGAAGACTCTGCTGTATTCCAGGGATGCATATATAAGCAGGAGGAAGATGATGCCGACATGAAAGACAATGCCCAGTTTTTGATTGTAATTTGTTAATAACTCCGCCGAGGTGATTAGAATAAGATAAACTGCACATATAGCATACAGGTTACTCTTGACCATGATTCTGATTCCCCTTCTTCCCCGCGAGCGCCGGAACGGTAACATCATCTCAATTAATACCCGTCTCAAGTTGATAAATGGCTTTTTCTTTTTTGTTTTTGCCCCATCTAAGGAAAAGTTCTTATGTCAATCGAAAAGTTTATATAATCCCTCAGTTTTAACACTGAATATGCACATGCAATTAATAAGAAAGGAGGAGGAAGTGAGCGGATGATAAGTACGATAACAACGACCACTACAACGACAGCAGCAACAATAAGTCAAGCGACAGTTTTCGGCGCTATTTCCGTGGCTGTTTTAATCTCGCTGCTTATAGTGAAGGAATTATTGGATGCAAGCGCAAACGAGCGGGCTATGTTTCTCGGGAAGATCGTTTCAGTTGCAGTTTATCCGCTTCTATTCACTTTCTTGACTATTATGGTCATGAAAGTATTAGAAGTGATATAGTGTGAAGAAGATAGTGGTCTGGCCGGTTAATTTAGCTGCGGGGAGAACGAGAGGGAAAGGCAGGATTGTACCAGCTAGGCTTGGATTGAAATCGCCGAAGCTGGAGGAGATAGAGGAGGCAGCGCGGGCGCTCAATCTTGAACCGATAGTAGAGGCGGACAAGGCATACCCAAAGACACACTGGAATAAAAGTGGACGGGTATTGGTGAATAAAGTAGGACGAAAAGGGGCAATTATAAGGGAGCTCGCAGAGGGGATAAAAGAACTGCGAGTACAGAAGGCAAAGAAAGCAAAGCATAGGGAATGAGTATAACAGATGTTCGATCTTCACACCCATTCTATCTTCAGTGACGGTGAGCTAATACCGAGCGAACTGGTAAGAAGAGCGGTGTTTAATGGTTATGAAGCGATTGCAATCACAGACCACGTGGATTTTACGAATATGGAGTATGTACTCCATGGATTAAAGAAGCTGGAATTGCAGAATAACTGCGATATAGAAGTGATAATAGGTGTTGAGATAACCCATGTACCAGCGGTTAAGATAGAGAATGCGGTAAAGAGGGCGCGGGATCTTGGTGCGGAACTGGTGGTTGTGCATGGAGAAACCCTGGTGGAGCCAGTAGAGGGCGGTACGAACAGAGTGGCAGTGAGTAACCCTTCGGTGGACATACTTGCACATCCGGGTCTTATAAGTGAGACTGATGTGGAACTTGCGAAGGAGAACGATGTCTATCTTGAGATCACATCAAGGCAGGGACATTGCCTGGCTAACGGGCACGTAGCACGCGTATGTAGTGATTTAAATGCGAAGATGTTGCTCAACTCCGATTTGCATGCCCCTGAGGATTTCCTCAATGAAGAATTCGCACAGAAGATACTCGCAGGTGCGGGATTGAATCAAGAGTCTGCGACGAGCGTGTTGCGGGTATACCCACGTGAATTGGTGAACAGGGTGCTTGAAGGTTATAGATGAGGATGAATTGAATTAGCAGCTTCTATAAAGCGCTTCACTCTATCTTCATCTTTTATCCTCAGCTCGCGTTCAACACCGCTGGAGACGTCCACTGCATACGGTTTGACTATAGCTATAGCATCAACGACGTTATCGGGATTTAAACCACCAGCCAGTATCACGGGCTTATTCAATTGCTCCACAATTGCTCTGCTTATGCTCCAGTCATGCTTCTTCCCGGTCCCACCAATCTGGCTGCCACCGCCTGAAGCAGTATCGAGCAGTATTGCATCCACAACGTTCTCATAAGCTATAGCATGTTCCAGACATTCTCGCTTATCATTATTACTACCACTGCCCACACCAATCTTCTTTATTATCGTTATCCTTTTCTTCACCATTTTGCGTATCTCAGCAACGAGCTCTACCGGTTCCGCTCCGTGTAACTGGACACAATCGGCACCGGTGGCTTCTATCAACTCTATTCGCTCGGCTACCGCTTCCTCACTCATTCCATCCAGTGTGACAACCACGACCTTCGAGACGAAAGGGGGCAAAGACCTGAATATAATCTTCGCTTCGTTCAAACTTATATAACGTGTGGTATTCGCGACATTTATAACACCGATAGCATCGGCACCCGCTCGTGCCGCCATCACTGCATCTTCTACTCGCGTATTACCACAGATCTTTATCCTTGTTCTTATCATTTCAAATAGAGGATAGGATGATTCTCTTCTCATCCCGCCGCTTCCCTCTCTCGCTTCGCCATTCTCTCACAAGTTCGTTCAGCATGCGTGCATCAATAAATGCGAAATCACCTCTCACCATAACCGGGATATCATTGGTGGAGAATGTCGGGATGCCAAACTCAAAGAACTTTTCAACAGCAAAATGTGACATCTCCTTACCATATATAACAACAGACACACCCTTCCTCGCCAGTAATTCCGCTGTGTTCGCACCACCGCCACTGCCATTCTCCAGATATACTACTTCGCCTCGCTTAAATCCGTATCTCTTATCCACCTCCTGAATCACATCGCGATTGAATGATTTTATCACTTTTATCCTCTCCCCGTTATTTATTTCCTTACCCCATTTCAGTTCTTCTATGATCCTTCGCAAATCCTCGTTCTCAGCCTCTTTAGCTCTTATCTCATTCTTCAACCTCTTTATCTCCTTATCCCTCCGCTTTATCTCTTCGGTCTCTTCTAACTCCCTGTGACTCATTGACCTGATGGTCTCCATGCGTGTACGCAAGCCCTGAATTTCATGCTCTTTCGCCTCGAGTTCAGACCTCAGAGCTGCATTATACTCCCTCATCGCTTCTATCTCACGCTCTCTGGCTTTGATAACCCCGCGCAATCGTAGGATCTCACTATTTGTGCTATTGATCCTGTTCTCATCTTCATCTCCTCTCTCGCCACAGACATCATGCTCACCTACCTCTTCTGAGTCTGAATGAACCAGACTATTAATTGCAGCACTGATGGAGACGCCTTTTATTACCAGTGCCTTCACTTCTTCCACATCCACATCCGGGGGTGTCTTTTTCCGTACCTGAGCAAACTTCTTTTTGTATCGCTTGAAGGCATAGAGGCAGGCAGCTAAGGCATCTCTCTCATGCACATTCCTGTACTCGTAACCTTCGCCCTTTGTCAGCGCTATCTTCTCCTCTGTTGATAGTGATTCACTCAACTCATGGATATGCGATGAGAAGACCTTGCTTATCTTCTTCACCATTGATGGTGTCGGAGTAACATCAGAAGCCACTATCAGGGGTGTACCATAGGATATTATCCGCCTTATTGCATCAGATATGGAATAGTTCTTCGAGCTGAAGACTTCTATTGGCTTCCCTTCAAGGTCGAGCATGGCAAGCCCGAGCGTAGTACCGGGATCTATGCCAACGATGGTATATCTATGTCTATGTCTCGATGCCATCCATTTATTTATAGCTCCTCTTTTTTAAAAAAGACCTGGTGATGTGTATGAAAATCGGAGTGATAGCAGATACACATGATAATTTAGGTGCGATAAGCGAAGCGGTGGAGATATTCAATCGCGAGGGTGTGGAGATGGTGATTCATGCCGGTGATTTCGTTGCTCCATTCACAGAGAAGCCACTCAGGGCACTAAAGGCACCCCTAATAGGGGTGTTTGGCAATAATGACGGCGATAAGCTACTATTGAGCAGGAAGTATCACGAGAAAGGTGTTGGGGAGCTTTATGAGGACCCTTACAAGCTGGAAATTGCGAAGAAGCAGGTAATTGTGACGCATAAGCCGGGATTAGTGCCAGCACTGGCTGCTTATTATGATGTGGTGATATATGGTCATACGCATAAAGGGGTGATAGAGCAGGAGGGCAATACGCTTGTTGTAAACCCAGGGGAATGCTGTGGCTACCTGACAGGTAAGAGAACAGTAGCGATACTGGACCTGGCGAGATGGGAAGCGGAGATGCTGGATTTTTGAGCAGTACAAGTGATAGAATAAAGATGGAATGGGATAGAATATGGCAGGATGAGAAAAATAGCAAATTATTTATATTGTGAATGACAAGGCATGTAAAAAGGAAGAATAAAAAGGAGGTATCCGAATGGGGACGTTATATGAGGACTTAGTTGATTACGGTGGGGAGGTCTTTGGCAAGGAGCATATAGAGACGCTCAAGGAGTGCGTTCAGTGTGGTAAGTGCACAGGCGGGTGTCCATCGGGGAGAAATACAGCGTTAAGGACGCGGAAGTTAATGCAGATGGCTCTATTGGACATGAGGGAGGAAATTTTTAACGCTCCTGAGCTATGGTACTGCACAACCTGTTTCACCTGTTATGAGCGATGTCCTAAAGGTGTGAAGACAACGGATATAATAAGGACGATAAGGAACTTAGCGGCGAAAGAGGGACATATGTCTGTTCCACACAGAATGATAGGGGTGTATGTATTGAAGACGGGTCATGCAGTGCCGATAGGACCTGACCAGATGAAGCTGAGAGAGAAGGTGGGTCTTGACTCGCAGCCACCGACGACGCAGAAATACCCGGAATATCTGAAAGAGGTACAGGAGATATTCAGAACTACGGGTTACGATGCGATGATAGATTTCGATTGGGAGACGATGAATTTAAGAGGAATGGCAAAAGGAGGTAAGAAGTAAGAAATGAGTGAGAATGGGAATACATATGCCTATTTCCTGGGCTGTATCACGCCGAATAGGTATCCGGGGATAGAAGCAGCGACGAAGAAGATATTCAAGGAGTTCGGAATAGAAACGAAGGAGATGGTAGGTGCTTCTTGCTGTCCAGCGCCGGGCGTCTTTGGCTCTTTCGATTTGCATACTTGGCTACCGGTTGCTGCGCGGAATCTCGCAATTGCGGAGGAGATGGAGCTTGAGATATACGTGACGTGTAATGGTTGTTATGGTTCACTACAGGAAGCGGACCATTTGATGAAGGAACACCCGAGCGTAAAGGAGAAAGTAAATAAGGTACTTGCTAAATTTGGCAGAGAATATAAAGGCACGACAAAGGTGAACCATTCAATTGTGATCCTTCACGATGTTATTGGACTGGATCGGTTAAAAGAGAAGATAAAGAAACCGATGGACGATGTGAATGTGGCGGTGCATTATGGTTGCCATTTCCTCAAGCCAAGCGAGGTGAGGGGGCATGGCTCTTCTGAGACACCGTATATACTGGAGGACCTGGTAAAAGTAACGGGAGCAAAGGATGTGGATTATAAAGACAAATTGATGTGCTGTGGCGCAGGTGGAGGAAATAGAACTGCAGATACACTACAATCGCTTGAATGGACGCGTCAGAAGCTGGTAAACGCCATAATGGCTGGCTGTGACTGTATGGTTCACCCATGCGCATTCTGTCATTTACAGCTTGATCGTGGGCAGGCAGAGATGAATAAAGCTTTTGGCACGAACTTCAATTTCCCTATACTGTTTGCAACGCAGTTTATCGGACTTGCAATGGGAATGAGCCAGGAAGAGCTTGGATTAGACGCACAGACCACGACAATGCCCGAGAAGTTATTAAAATAAATATAAAAAAGAGAAATTTTTTTCTTCTCTTTTTTTTGCTTACCACAGCTTTTGAACTTTTGGTAAAACAGCACGAAGCCGTCCTTTCGCCTGCCTTACTGCACGCAGATCCCTCTCCTTCTCTGTTATCTTATTTATCAATTCAAGCCGCTGCGACTCCTCAGATACTTTTCGAAGCTCTGCTACCAAACCGTCTATCTCCTTGATCAGGTTTGCTATCTCTTCATCCTTCTCTTTTATCACATCATCAGGTACTACACCCATTTCTATCTCCCTATTATGCTTCTTTCACCTGACAATATTTATCTCTTTCTATTTTCTCCTCTACCCTTACCCCTTCAGTACTATCTCGATATGGACATCCTTGGGTATGGGTATACGCATAAGCTGGCGTAGTGCTCTCTCGTCCGCTTCAAGGTCTATCAACCTTTTATGGATGCGCATCTCCCAGTGGTCCCATGTAGGAGAGCCTTCACCATCCGGGCTCTTTCTACACGGAACCACCAGTTTCTTCGTGGGTAATGGTATGGGACCCGAGATACTGACCCCAGTCGTCTCCGCTATCCTCTTCACTTGTTGACAGATACCATCCAGCTGTTTATGGTCCACACTCGATAATTTTATCCTCGCTTTTTGATTCATTCTCCTGTTACTTCGTTACTTCGACTTTATGTCAATTACCATACCCGCAGCAACAGTCTGTCCCATATCCCGTACAGCGAACCGTCCGAGCTGTGGTATCTCCTTTACTCGCTCGATGACCAGAGGACGCGTTGGCTTCACCTTTATGATAGCGGCATCTCCCGCTTTTACATAATCTGGATTCTCTTCCAGTGTCGCCCCAGACCGTGGGTCTAACTTCTTTGTTATCTCTATTATCGTCGAAGCGATCTGAGCGGTGTGGCAATGGAATACGGGAGTATAACCGACAGTGATTGCAGTGGGATGCTGAAGAACCACTATCTGAGCTGTGAACTCCTCAGCAACGGTGGGAGGGGAGTCGGGATGCCCACACACATCACCACGCCTCAGTTCATTCCTGCTTATTCCACGAACGTTCCAGCCGATGTTGTCTCCAGGGAGTGCCTCAGGAATCTCCTCATGGTGCATCTCTATTGATTTCACCTCACCGACCTTACCTGGTGGATTAAAGATGACCTTATCTCCTTTCTTCAACTTCCCTGTCTCTACTCGCCCTACGGGTACGGTACCAACACCGGTTATCGAATATACATCCTGTACCGGGATTCTTAGCGGTAGCTGAACGGGCTTTTCTGGCACTTTCATCAGGTCCAACGCTTCCAGGAAAGTGGGACCATCGAACCATTTCATCTTGTCACTGGGTTTTGTTATATTCTCACCCTCATAAGCCGAAACGGGTATAAATACCAGATTCTCCTCCTTGTAGCCTACGGTCTTCAGAAGCTCGAGTAGCTGCCCTTTTAGCTCTTTATACCTCGCCTCATCATAATTCACCCGGTCCATCTTGTTTATCGCGACAATTAACTGACTCACTCCGAGAGTCCTTGCGAGAAATACATGCTCCTTCGTCTGCTCCTTTATGCCATCCTTCGCATCCACCACCAGTACCGCCGCATCTGCCTGAGAGGTACCAGTTATCATATTCTTCACGAAGTCCCTGTGTCCGGGGCAATCAACGATGGTGTAATAATACTTATCAGTATCAAACCTCTGATGTGCGACATCTATGGTGATGCCCCTCTCCCGTTCATCTTTCAACGAATCCATTACCCATGCGAACTCGAACGTCGCTTTTCCCAGCGCTTCCGCTTTCTTCCTGTACTCCTCCACTATATGTGGGTCTATTGCCCCTGTATCGGTGAGCAGCCTGCCAAGCAGTGTTGATTTACCGTGGTCTATATGCCCTATCATTGCAAGATTCATGTGCTCTTTCTCTACCATTTTCTCTTCTTCTCCTATTTATCCTTCTTTCTTTTATACTAACTATAACTAAATAAAATATCTTATCGAATTATTATCTCTCTTCTATATTATAATTTTGTTAGGTCTTCGAGGAATAAAGATGAGATTGAAATCCGATTGCATCGCCTGTCTGGTGGAGAGGGCGAAATATGAATGTGATATGATATTTAAAGAGGAGGAAGACGACGCAAAGATAGCGGCAATGAAGGAGATTCTTCTCTTCCTTGTCTCTCATCTGAGCGATAAAGGTAAGAGCAGAACGCCTGCTTTCTTTGGTACAGAGCGAGAGAGGATATTAAAGAGGCGGAGCGGAATAGTGGACCCTCATGAGCATGTAAAGAAGCGGAGTAATGAAGCGGCAAAAGAGCTGCTTCCTGTTGCTATTGAGTACTTTTCTTCACACTATGATGGTATAGAAGCGCTGGTGCGAATTGCAGCAGCTGCAAATTCTATGGAATACGGTGTGAGAGGCTACTCATATAACGATGCGGCTTTCAAGGCAGATTTTATGCATGTATTGCATGAGAGATTGAATTGGGATAGGGATTTGATATTATCAGCGATAAGGGAACGAGACAAGGTTCTGTATCTGACGGACAATGCGGGCGAGGTATTTTTTGACGCGTTTGTAGTGAAGGAACTGAGCGAGATGGGTAAAGAGGTGATTGTATCCCCGAAGAGCGCTGCGGTCATAAACGATGCCACGGTGAATGACTGGAAGGAAGCGGCTGCGTATGTCGGCGTAGAGGATGTGGAGATGATTCCCAGCGGCGCAAGTATAGGTGTATCACGGGAGGATGCGAGTGTGGAATTCCTGCGCGTATTCAATAATGATGATTATCTGGTGATAGCGAAGGGTATGGGCAACTATGAATCTATATCGGAGTTTGAGGCTGAGTTCAAGCAGCGGTTGGTATATATACTGAGGGCGAAATGCATGCCCGTAGCACAGAGCATAGGGGTGGATAGAGGAGAGCTCGTGGCTAAATTAGTATGAAGGTGGAGGCAGAGAGCGGAACACGCCCTTCTCAGTAATCACTCCTGCTATCAACTCGAAGGGTGTGAAGTCGAATGCAGGATTGTAAACTTTCACTTCCTCCGGGGCTAACTGGACATCCACACCCGCATCAGCACTCGTACAGTATATCAGTTCACGAGGACTTCTCTGTTCTATCTCCACATCCTTATAGCTCCGCTCCAGGTCGAACGATGATAGAGGTGCAGCCACATAAAATGGTATCCCATGCTCCTTCGCCACCACCGCGTGCATATACGTTCCTATCTTGTTTATCACACCCTCTTTTACCACCCTGTCGGCACCCACCAGCACCTTGTCCACTTTCCCCTCTCGCATCACTGCGGCACTCATACTATCAGTGATGAGCGTAACGGGTATTTTATCCTGAATCAGTTCCCATGTAGTCAACCGTGAGCCCTGATTAAGGGGTCTTGTCTCACATGCTATCACTTCTATCCTCTTGCCATGCATTGTTGCCGTTCTTATTACACCAAGAGCGGTGCCCCAGTCAACACATGCAAGTCTGCCAGCATTGCAATGCGTCAGTACAACATCACCATCATCAAGAAGCGCACTGCCATATTCCCCTATCTTCTTATTTACTGTGATATCCTCATCAATAATCCGCTTCGCCTCCGCAAGAGCGTATTTTTTCATCTCTTCGGGTGTTTCACCGCGTTTCGCCGCATTGAACGCCCTGTTAACGCCGTAAGAGAGATTCACAGCTGTTGGTCTCGCATTCTGCAATTGCTTTACTGCCTTCTCTATTGCTATTTCTATGTCTATTGCTTCATCTGTAGCTGCATTCTTGCAAGCCAGGACGACACCGAGTGCACCTGCAACACCCAGAGCAGGAGCGCCACGGACTTTCAACTCCTTTATCGCCCTTATAAGCTCCTCAACTCGTTCACATACCTCTATTTTATACGCCCGTGGCAGTCGCGTCTGGTCTATCAGTCGCACTGCTTCCCGCTCTTCATCCCATTCGATTGTTCTCATGTATCACATCAATATACCGGCTCAAATAATTATAAGGAGTAAGTGTAAAAGAAAGCGTAGAGAAGTGGAGCTCCGAACTGTACTTGTGGAACCGAAGAACGAGGAGAATATAGGTGCAGTGGCGCGTGTATTAAAGAATTTCGGGTTCTATAACTATAACCTCTACATGGTGAAACCGCCCAGTATAGGGTCTAAGGCGAGATATGTCGCCTCACATGCACGTGATTTACTTGCCACAGCGCGAATAGTGAGTACAATAGAAGAAGCGGTGAAGGACGCCAGTATTGTTGTGGGTACCACATCAAAGCGTGGCATCTCCAAAAGCAAACAGCTTAGAATGGGAACTTTAACGCCAAGCCAGTTAAAAGAGAAGATAAAGAGAGAAAATAAAGAGGGGATTTTAGCACTACTATTTGGTAGGGAAGATATAGGGCTATTGAATGAGGAGTTAAAACGGTGCGATATGGTTGTCAGCATCCCAACGAGTCCAGACTATCCAGTAATGAACCTCTCACACGCTGTCGCGGTTGTTATATATGAATTGAGGGATACTGGTACGGATACGGATACAGACACAGACACGGTATCTACTTCAAATGCACTGAAGTTAGCGAGCTTCGAGGACAAGGAGCGTTTATTTCGCCATATCCAGACTTTCCTGGATGAGATTGAGTATAAGGAGCATAAGAAAGAGAGGACTATGCTAATGTTACGAAGGCTCCTTGGTAGGGCGGAACTCACGCCAAGGGAGATACAGACCCTGAGAGGGATTTTAAGGAAGGCGGAATGGAAGATTTTATATAGCCACACTTCTAATAGATGAGATGGTGTGGAATTTGTGTATGTAAAGGAAGGAGGTGATGGGGTATGTGTAGTGTAGGCGATGTGAGTTTTGATATAGAGATAGAGGAGTTGGAACTGGAACGATACAAATGCAAAGACTGTGGTAACAAGTTTGATGCGATGGGTGAGAAAGTAATCTGTCCTGCTTGCCAGTCGGAGAATGTAGAGAAGATATGATCTCCCTGAGAGGGGATGAGATGCTTGTTATAGAGGGCAACAGCGGCACTCTGGGAGTGGTTAAAGCAGGTATTAGAAGGCAATTCTTTGTTGATACACCGAAAGGCGAATTTGTGCTGGCACTGGAGCCCGATGATTTACTCGTTGCTTCCGCATTCGGTACGGGTGACCGAATAGTGAGCGGATTGAGATGCGTGCTATACATGATAAGAGAATTGAGTTCACCATTGATTGTACTACCGGGAGACCATCCAGCATCGGCTCGCCTGAAATTTGTCGTCTCGGCTGGCAAGCGAATAGTGATAAGTTGTAACATCAAGCCAGGTACGCACCCTGAGCAGCATTTGTTATGTGGTATGCCTGAGTTTGAGGGTGTGGAGATACAGGCAGTGGAGGGCGGTGTAGAACTGAAAGGGCTGGAAATGGCGAGTTATAGGCATATCAGCTTTGGATAAAGGATATAATGATATAATGAGAGAAGAAAGCAGAAGTAGAGATGCGATGTCACCACTTACTGCACCTGCACTCTATCCAATAGCACGTATAGAAGTAGCAAATAGTGAGGTAAAGACATTCTTATTTATCGCGGATGCGATAGCGCGTGCAAGTGAACCCGGGCAATTTGTTATGGTATGGAATCCCGGTGTGGATGAGATACCAATCTCAATTGCAGATGTAAGTGGAGGGGGAGAGCAGATAGAACTCGCTATCGCCGATAGAGGCGATTGCACACACAGCCTGCATCAGAAGCATGAGGGTGACCTGATAGGGCTGAGGGGACCGTATGGCAGGGGATTTCGGATTCACGGCAGCCGGATTTGCATTGTTGGTGGCGGATATGGAGTAGCGCCATTGCTATTCGCGGCGAAGCGAGCACGGGAATTGGGTAAAGACATAACGGTTCTCGTGGGTGCGCGTAGTGAATCGGAACTATTGTATGTAGCGGAATTTCACGATATCGGGTGTGATGTGCGAGTAGCGACAGAAGACGGGTCACAGGGCTTCAGGGGTGTGGTAACAGAATTGCTATCATCAACGCTACGAGATGAAGATTTTGACCAGGTACTCTGTTGCGGTCCGGAACTGATGATGAAGCGTGTTTGCGGAATCACGAAGCGTGCGGGAATATCTACCCAGATTGCAGTCGAGCGGATAGTGAAGTGTAGCTGTGGAGCTTGTGGCACCTGTGACCTCGGTGGATACCGTGTTTGTACTGATGGACCGGTATTCAATGCGGAGGAGCTGGAGGGTACGGAATTTGGATGCTGGAAGCGAGCGAAGAGTGGTAAAAGGATACAGATCAATAATAACTGCAGTTCAGGTTTATCGTCAGTTCCATCGCCTGCGTTCACACCCGAATATGAGCCTCTGTTAGAGACGCACCTCTGCGGGATTGAGTTCCCCAATCCAATTGCGAATGCAGCAGGTTTCGGTATCTCCGGGAAATTGCTTTACCGATACGCAATTGCTGGTGCCGGTGCGCTCGTGACCAAATCGGTAGGAGTGAGGGAGCAGGAGGGGTATCCAAATCCAACGTTCTTTGAGGTCGCTCCCCAGACACAGAGCTATGTGAATGCAATGGGACTTCCGAATCCTGGGATAAGAGATTATGGACCGGAGATAGAAGATGCGAAGCGTGCAAATGTGCCATTGATACTGAACGTTTTTGCAAGGGATGTAGAGGAGAGCAGAGAGGTGGCAAAGGTCGCACTGAACTATCCGATAGAGATGCTGGAGTTCAATGCTTCATGTCCTCATACTGATTTTGTATCCATGGAGAACAATCCCAAGCTGTTAAGGAGCATAATAGAGGCGATACGGGAGGTTATACACCCACACCATATACCGCTCGCGGTTAAGCTATCACCCAATATAGGGGATATCGCTGGACTGGCGATGACACTGGAACGGGCAGGTGCTGATGCTATCACGGCGATTAACACAGTTCTATGCAGACCTATTGATCGCACGCTTGATATACCCATTCTTGGCAATCCTACGGGTTATGGTGGTAAATCGGGCAGGGCACTCACAGCGGGAGGGAAGCAGGTGGTCTTCTCGCTATATGATGAGTTGAAGATACCCATAATTGCGGTTGGTGGCATCTTCTCCGCGAAGGATGTGATAGATTATGCGAGAAATGGTGCAAGCCTGTTCCAGATAGGTAGTGCGCTGGTAACTCAGGGTCATGGCATCTTTAGAAAAATAAAAGAGGATTTGAAGGATTATATTCGCAATAATGGCTATAAAAACATAGGTGAACTGGTAGGGGAAGCGCACAGGCGATAGGATTTAAAGCTCAGTTATGAATGAAAGAGGGGAAGAGTGTGGGGAAGAAGTCCGGCTCATCTATTGCTCTTAACTTTTAACTTTCTGCACCAATTTTTGCAGTTCAAAGCAACTTTCCTTCAGGCGTGAAATCCTTTCCTCAGCGAGATATTGACACCGGCAGTGCATTATCGCGTTGCGGATGGTTTCCAAATCGTCTAACCTCCTCTTCCACTCTTTTGGACTTTTCATATAAGAACTGAAAATTCTTTTATTAGCCTTAGCCTCGATAATTTTTCCATAATCATAAAAATAAAAATCAATAAAATACAATTCTGGCAGTTTCCTTTCCTCTTCTAAGCGAGTTTCTTGAACTCTTTCGCCGTATTTCTTACTCACATCAACTGGAACACCTTTCCACCACCATTCTTCCCCGTGCGCATCCCTTAACACTTCCTGAATCAATTCTCTAAGGGTATTTTAAACCATTCTATCAATGCGTGATTTAGCAATACCGGGTTATTTGTTCTCCGTTTCATAAACTTAATAGCTCCCACATCTTTCTTTGAATCCTGATATCCAATCTTTCGCTTATTTCGTTCATTAATAACACCAATTCTGTATCTTCAATCTCTGCTTTCAAGGAGTTTAAAAATTCTTCAAAATGCTCGCCCTCATCCTCATCGTATATTTCCTCTATTCGCTCTTTGGTAGCACGCATAAAAGAATCCTCTATGACTTTTATTCTTTTCTCTTTATTCACATCGTCAGGCAAATCAAATCTCAGCTTATAAAGTAAAAGTAGAGTTTCATAATCCGGTTTTTTACATGCCATTGCATTAAACAGCCCATAGCGAGTTTTTCCCTTACCTCTTTCTCCGGATGTTTTATGTGGAGTGCCCTCAGTTCTTCCAGGCAAGCCTCTATCTCTTCAAACCTGTTTGCCTTCCCGTAATGACTCGTTGCATTAACCAACCCACTGGCGAGTTTTTCTCTTACTTCTACTTCTTTTTCTGGATGAGTTTTGGAAACCTCTTTGTAGCACGAAAGCCAATGACTTGTATCTATTTTTTCAATATCAAACGGTAACGATGAAAGGTCACCTGTAAATAATACCAGTGCGGAGAAATATTCTGGAGTCTGACCTCTAACCTCATTCAATTTTATCCATATTTGACCGAGTATTTGAACCGCTTTTTCTGCTTCTTCTCTAAAAAATCTGGGAATCACGAAAATATTGTAGGATATCCTGAGAGGCATGTAAGGAAGGAATTTGCTCATCACCCTGTCAAAATTTTCTTCTTTTATGTTTATGAATTGAGAGAGAAGATAATCTGCAATGAGATCATATTTAAAGACATATCTTTCACCAGACCTCAATAAGAAGAAATCAGTATTTCTATCCGCTAAACCTATGATCGCTTTTAAATGCTGGAAATCATATTCTGGCAGATATCTGGTTAAAACCTCTTCAAAATATTTGTAGTCTTTTTCCCACTCAATAGGAGTAAGAAGCGATAATAAGAAGAGAATATTGTCAATATCGCCGATGGACATACTTCTATATTCTCTAAGGTCTTCCTTATACTTCGCTATTCTGTGTTCTATGGCTTCTTTCTGCCTTCCAATTCTGCCCTTATCTCTGTAAAGTTCTGCAAGAAATATGGCTATTACAAAATTACCTCTGGACTCTTTTTCTATCTGTTCTACATCCTCTCTTTGAATTTCAAAATGTTCTTTTAAAAAGGAAGGGATATCCCCATTTTCAATTTGAAGATACTGCGCGGATGCGTTCCTTTCCTTCAATTCGTTCTCAATAGATTCCTTAAAGATAGCTCTGTCAATGAGCAAAAGCTTTACAGTTTTTACATTTATATCCTCAGGGGGATTTTGTACAAATCCAACAACTTTGTTTCGCTCAGGATACCTTGATGCATCATCTAAAATGAGTAAGACACTCTTACCGCTTAGCACAATAGAGACCACGGAATGTTTGAAGTCTTTATCACGATCTATGAAATAAACATCCCAATTATCATTTGCTACTTGTCTCGCGAATTCTATGGCTAATCTCGTTTTACCGAAACCACCCTCCCCGGTAATAACAAATACTTCTTTATCGTTCTCCAAAAACTCATGAAGTTCCCCGAGTTCCGATTCTCTACCGACAAATTCATATTCCAGTAGCGGCTTAATTTCAGGTCTTTTTTCAAATTCTTCTAACGAAACTAATGGATTGGTAGTGTTTCATCATCAGTTAAAATTCACCTCCAGCAGATATAATTTCAACCTCACCTTTTATAAATCTTAAGTTATCA
>JAGGRR010000043.1 GCA_021159465.1 Methanophagales archaeon | reverse complement strand
GATTAAACCAACGGTTGTCGTCCCCTTCTTTATCATGTCGTGCATTTCCATAGGTATTTCCATAGGTTATATTCCCCCATGTGTAGTCGTCAGCTTCACATGCTTCACACCCTTCAAGCTCATTATACTCTCTGCTAACTCCTTTATTCGCTTTGCATCTCCTTTCATCACCACTACCTCGAAACAGTTCTCTTCATCGAGATGTATATGTGTTGCTGTTTTTATCATACCCAGGTAATGATGCTGCACTTCTGTTAGCTGGTCGCCCAGACCTCTCTGGCTATGATCGTAGAGGTAGGTTATGGTCCCTATTTCCTCGCCTGACTCTCGCTCCATCCACTCATACTCCACGATATAAGCCCTGATTGCATCTCTTATCCCTTCCGACCTCGATGAATATCCTCTTCCCCTTATTATCCTATCGAATTTACTCAATAGATTAGAGGGAAGAGACACCCCTATCCGGGTCAGCTCTTTCTCTTCTTCCATTCTTATCCCCCATCAGTTCCAGTATATGTCTTATTATTCCTTCTACCTTACATAATGCGCTTGAATTATATCTCTTTATGCGAACCACGCGGGATTTAAAGCCCCGCTTACTGAGCTCTTCTTCCAATTCCACTTCGTCAAAAGTCTGATCATAACCTATTGCTATTATGTCTGGTTTAATACTATATAAAGGTTCATACATATCCTCTTCGCTACCCAGCATCGCCTTGTCAACCACACGCAAAGCGGAGACCATCCTCAACCTCTGTTCCTCTGGTATAACCGGAGTTCTCTTCCGCCTCTTCACGTTTATATCCCTACCAACGATCACATAAAGCTCGTCACCCAGCTTCTTCGCCTCCTCAAGATAGAGCAGGTGTCCCGGATGAAGTATATCAAACGTACCAGTTGCTAAGACTCGTACCATCCTCAATCATCCCCTATCTTCTATCTCCATTATCTTCAGCCCCCTCTCTTCTCCCTTTGAATTATAACATCGCCAGCAATCACCATCATACGGGTAAAAAGTGATGATATGACAGTTTCCAGTCCTGGCGAAGATGAATAAATCCTGTGCCGAAGGCCTCTCTGCGCCTGGACCTGGATACGGATGGTTGTGGACCGAACCGATATAACTAATTCCCAGTGGCATCATATCCAGGCGTATGGATGCATTCCTATCAGAGGAGAGCATACCCGGAAGAAGAAGAACATCGCTAATGACATCACCATCGGCTGACAGCATACCGATAAATTCGTAGGGATGATAGGACTTACTCACTTCCAGTATAAAATCCAGAGTAGTTCCCGCTATTCCCTCGATTCTTCTCCTCTTGCTCATCTAGCTTAATCCTCGCTATTTTTCATAAGTTAAAGAGTTAAAGGTTAAAAATAAAACACCCCTCTGTCTTTACATCCTCTTCTCCTGGTAAAGAGCCAAATTTCGCACTCAGCAATAAATCACCCAGCTCATAATTTAATACCCGCGCTATGCCCACGATTGAAGTGGTTGGTCTCGGATTCACATCCACCACATATGCCCTGCGCTCCCCTTCACTGCGTACTACAAAGTCTATTCCGATATATCCGCTACATCCCAACGCAGCTACAATCTGCTTGCTCATATCCAATATCTCCCTCTCTGCATCCACATGGTAAGGGACCAACCCACCTGTATAACGGAGACGGAGCCTTCCAGTATGCTCCATGCGTATAAACTGCTTATTCACTGTTAGTGGTAATGCTCCTGAAGAGCCAGCAACCACACTGCTGCTTATATTCTCTCCTTTTATATATTCCATAGTAATAAACCCGTCACCAGGATTGTACCTCTTTGTGCTTTCTATTATAAAGACATCCTCAGAAGCACATCCGTATCTCGGTTTGATTACATATTTCCTGCCCGGTATCCATGCATCCGCAACAATTTCAGGTACCGGAATACCTGCTTCACTCAGTATCTCTGTAGTCCGCAGTTTATCTGTGCAAATCCGAACGCACTCGCAGGGGCAACCGAGATTGACGGTGTTCGATTCCACGATCTCGGTGAGAGATAAAAGCAGCTCATCTGGTGCAATGACAATTCCAGCATCACAGTCCTTCGATAGTTTATCCACCGCAGCTTCGAAATCACGTTCCTGCATGGGTGAGATGACTTCATTACCCAGCCTCTCAAAGCTCTGTTTCAGCGTGATTAACATCGCTCTCCCCTCTTTTTGCAAAGACATCCCTTCTCCACCGCGCGAACCCACTGAATACTCTGCCACCATTATCCTCATTTATCACTTATCTCTTCACTTCTTCATTGCGAGTGTTTTTCCATATCCAAGCAGTTTTGCCAATGCGAGTAGTATGTTCATGAAATAGTCATTATGCAGCGTCCGCCCTAAATCCCTCTCCCAGTCACCCTTGATAGCATCGAATCTCTTTTTTGTTGCTTCCGTAATTTCACCAATGCTTGATTGAAAATCTGTTCTCTCCCGCGTTCGTATCTCGCTCTCCATCTCCAGTTTCTCTTCTTTCTTTCGCGCTGAACCAATGATATTCAGCGCCCTTGCCAGCGTGGAGAGCTTTATTGGCTTATCTCTTATCCTGTTCTCTTCCTCCAGTATCTCCTCCACCGTTATTGTACCATTCTCTATCCGTTCGCGGTATTTCTGCAACCAGCCTGGACCACTACCCTTCTTCTCTTCATTCACTGCGACTGCGGTTTCTGATCCCGCAGGACTGGGACTGGTTTCTGATTCTTCAGCACGATGCAGCCCGGAAGTCTGAAAGCCCATGGCATTTATCGCTCTCGTCACCGTGGACAACTTTATTGGCTTATCTCTTATCCTGTTCTCTTCCTCCAGTATCTCCTCCACCGTTATTGTACCATTCTCTATCCGTTCGCGGTATTTCTGCAACCAGCCTGGACCACTACCCTTCTTCTCTTCATTCACTGCGACTGCGGTTTCTGATCCCGCAGGACTGGGACTGGTTTCTGATTCTTCAGCACGATGCAGCCCGGAAGTCTGAAATCCAAGGGCATTTATCGCTCTCGTCACCGTGGACAACTTTATTGGTTTATCTCTAACCCTGTTCTCCTCTTCCAGTATCTCCTCTACCGTCACCGCTCCTCGCTCTATTCTATCCCGGTACTTCAATATCCAAGCTGGCGCCCTTTCTATCCTACCCATCACCCATCTCTCACTTTTTATTAGGCAATTAAATATAAAGAATAATTTATAATACGGAGAAACGGAGAAATAGGTAGGAAGAAAAAATAATACAGGTGGTGAGTACAAATTCCCTGCGGAAAGAAGAGAAAGATAGCGAAGATGCGAAAGCATAAGTTGAAGAAGCGAAGGAAGAAGATGCGATATAAGAAATAAAGGAAGGTGAAATGAAAGAACAGACTGAGGTAAGGACTCTAAAAGAGGGTAGATATGTTGTGATAGAGGATG
The DNA here is from genome assembly GCA_021159465.1 of Methanophagales archaeon. NCBI lineage: Archaea > Methanobacteriati > Methanobacteriota > Methanomicrobia > Candidatus Methanophagales > Candidatus Methanophagales archaeon. The sequence continues at coordinate 16,621 of JAGGRR010000043.1, read as the reverse complement.
AGCCTTGTACGATAGTGAGTATAACGACATCGAAGCCAGGAAAGCATGGAGCGGCAAAGGCGCGGATAGAAGGAATAGGTGTATTTGATTCTCAGAAGAGGACTGCGATTCAGCCAGTTACTGCGAAGATATATGTGCCTGTGATAGAACGCAGAAGTGGTCAGGTGCTTTCTATCACTGATGATACGGTGCAGGTTATGGATCTGGAAGATTATTCAACGATTGAGATAAAGGTACCAAAAGAATTGAAGGAGAAGGGTAGGATTGAACCGGGTAAGGAGATACCTTTTTTGCATTATGAGGGGAGATACAAGATAGATATGAGATAATGGGAGGAATGGGAGGTATCATAAGGATAGGATGGGCGAAAAGAAGTTAATTGGTAAGATAACACATTATTTTCCAAAGATCGGTGTTGCTGTGGTAGAATTGCGAGATGATATAAGAAAAGGTGATAAGATACGAATAGAAGGTGCTACTACATCCTTCGAGCAGCAGGTGGAGTCGATGGAGATAGAGAATAAGAGGGTGGAGACTGCCACGATGGGACAGGCAATAGGGTTAAAGGTGGAAGAGAGGGTGAGACCCAATGATAGTGTGTACAGAATAGAAGAAGGGGAAGGGGAAAGAGAAGAGTAGAATAGAAGCAAAGAGATGAAGAAGGGGTGGGAGATAAAAGTAAGGGATGTGATGGTGGAAGATGTTGCTTATGTAACGGTTCCAGGAACGCGAGAGGAGTTGATGGCAATTTGCAAATCGAGATATATCTCTGGTGCTCCGGTGGTCAAGGATGGGAAGTTAGTAGGAATAGTAACGAGGCAGGACGTGTTAAAGAATCCAAATGAGGAGCAGATAGCGCTACTCATGACCAGGAACCCCTTCACAATCGGTCCAGACGCGAGCATAGTCGATGCATCAAGGCTTATACTGACAAATAAGATTCGTCGTTTGCCCGTTGTGGAAGGTGAGAGACTTGTTGGTATAATCTCTGTTGCGGATATAGTTCGGGCGATAGCAGATATGGACTTTACTGAGCCGATAGGCGATTACATAGCTGATGAGACCGTAGCTGTATGGGATGAGACGCCTCTGTCGGTAGTGGGACGGATAATGGAGCTTGCATGTGTAAAAGCAGTACCAGTCCTGAATACAGAGCTCGAGCTGGTGGGGCTTATAGCCGACCGGGACCTGATAAATGCTGCGATAATTGAGGATAATACAACGGATTCAGACCTCTCTTTAGGCTCGGATGAGGACGAATGGACATGGGAAGGCATGAGAGATACAATGAGGTTATATTATAGTGTATCAAAGATAAGCTTACCGAAGAGACCTGTGAAGGAGGTAATGGTGAAGGAAGTAATAACTGCGACCCGTAATTCAACGGTGAGCGAATGTGCGAGAGTGATGAGCAAGAACAAATTTGACCAGCTTCCTGTTATTTCAGCGCGTGGTAAGCTGGTGGGCTTATTACTTGATAGGAACCTTCTTAAGGTTTTGGTGTAGATGGGTGATAGAAATGTTAGGAGGGCTTTTCAGGCAGCGTAGAGCCAGATACGATATGAGCGAGGATGAGAAGTTCTATCTGATGAGCTGTTCAGACTTGCTGGGTGAGATAACGCCGGTTATAGATGGTATAGGAGTCATGCATGACTTCTTCTGGGAGAAGATAAGCGAGAGGAAATATGAGGAAGAGATGCAGAAATGCAAAGAGACTGCGAAGAGCACATTAAATGAAGCGGAATGTATAAAGGCACCAGAACGTTTTAAGGAGATGCATGACCACTTTGTGAAGGGACTGAGATACTTTGAGCAATCTTACACTGAGTCTAAGGTATATCTGAGTGATAAGCAGCGGGAGCATATAGCGGAAGCGATAAAACTTGCATTGCTTGGTAGTGCCGAGCTCAGAGATGGCAACAAGCAGTGGGAAAGGATAAAGAACGAGACGCGGGTGGAGGGATAAGATAAGAGTAGAGAGTATAAATCTCATGGTGGCTGTGAGAAGAGATAGCGTGGAGGAGCTTGCACGGCGAAGAGGTTTCTTATGGCAGGCTTATGAGATATATGGCGGTTCATCGGGTTTTTATGATTATGGTCCCCTTGGTGCGAGCTTGAAGCGGCAGTTGGAGGCGGTATGGCGACTTTTTTATTCGCTTGAGGGCTTTTATGAGATAGAGAGTCCAAACATAGCACCTGGTGAGGTATTCATGGCATCAGGTCATCTGGATTGCTTCACTGACTCCACTGTGGTATGCAAGAACTGCAATAGATTCTTTCGCATTGATGATGAGATAGTAGCAGGCAGTAAGTGCCCTGAATGTGGTGGCGAGCTGGAAGCAGCTGGTGAGTTCAATCTGATGTTTCAGACGAGGATAGGTGTGCCGAAGATGGATATGAAGAAGAGTGAAGGGTATCTGCGACCGGAGACGGCGCAGGGGATTTTTATCAATTTCCAGAGGCTACTCAGGTTCAACCGTGATAAACTGCCATTTGGTGTTATACAGATAGGGAAGGCGTATCGAAATGAGATTTCACCCCGGCAGAGTCTCATCAGATTGAGAGAATTCACAATGGCGGAGGCTGAAGTCTTTGTTGATCCGCGGGAGAAGAACTCACATCCTGGTTTCGATGCGGTCAAAGCCACAGGGATATTGATAAACCCTGCGGAAGAAGAAGAAAGGGAGATGAGCCTTGGAGATGCAGTTAGAAGTGGTATAATCGCGAATGAATATCTGGGCTATCATATAGCGAAGGTGAAGGAGTTCCTGGAGAAGATTGGCATTCCCACAGACCGATTGAGATTCAGACAGCATAGAAAGGACGAGATGGCACATTATGCCCGCGATTGCTGGGATGCTGAGTTTTTAAGTGCGAGGTACGGATGGATGGAGATAGTAGGCATTGCAGATAGAGGTGATTATGACCTCTCGGCGCATGCTTCTGCTTCAAAGGTGGACATGAGTCTGCATTCCCCACATGGTAAAATAGTACCACATGTGATAGAACCCTCATATGGTATAGACCGGATATTTTATGCATTGCTTGAGAGTGGGTTTGCAGAGGAGCGAGTGGGAAAGGAGAACAGGCGAGTATTGCGCTTAATACCGGGACTTGCACCGATAAAAGTGGCTGTGTTCCCATTACTCAATCGAGAGGAGCTGAAGATGAAAGCGAAGGAGGTGTTTCAACGCCTGAAGCGAGAGCTGGTATATGTGGACTATGACGATTCTGGCAGTATAGGTAGGCGATACAGGCGTCAGGATGAGATAGGCACGCCCTATTGCATCACCATAGACTATCAGACTCTGGAAGACAACACCGTCACGATAAGGGACAGGGACACGATGCAGCAGCGCAGGGTTAAGATAGATGAGTTATCGGGGGAGCTCATGAAGTCCCTCAAGAGCTTACAGATATGAAATCTCGTAATTTATCACTTAAGTGTAGGCCTGTGGCACTGTTTAACTCCTCTATACTGCTGTATGGTCTGCTCTTGATTATTCGCGCGGCATTACGAGCACCAATACCTGGTATCGCCTCTATTTGATACATCTTAGCTGCGTTTATCGGTAGAGGATACTCAATTGCCGTAATGGAGCGCATCCCATAATCTATTACCTTTGCATCAACGAATTCATTACGTTTATACTGACCGACAACGCCAACAAGGATAGGATACGAGCCCAGCTGTCGAGCAAAGGTGATTTTACCAGCTTGAGATTCGCATCTCAGGTCTCTGAGCACAGTGCCAAACGGGATAATCCGTTTGAGCATTTCGCGGTCTATATTCTCGCGAACCTTTCTCTTGAACAATTTGAAGTGGCGTTTATGCCGCTTCACGTTTCTATAACCAAACTCAGCGATAGGCGTATGTGGGAGTATCTTCACCTGCCGGATATTAATTCTACGAATAAGCAAGTCCTGACGGAGGAGGCTCAGCAGGAACTCATAGTTCAGTTCGAAGGTCTTTTTGGTCTCTCCCTTCAGTCCGAATACGAAGTTCAAGCCTGGCAAGAGTACGGGCATCCCATTTGTACCACGTGCTCTGCCGAGGGTGTTCATCATAGAGGTAGCGAAGAGGACCTCATCAGGATAAACGGCGAGATTATTCGCTTTCACAACCTTCTCATCTACACTCTCCATCCCGAAGGCGGCGACATTACCCGCTGTTTGGAATTCCACAATCGTCTTCAGTACCTCTCTGCTCTCTTCAGGATACATTACAATCGTTCTCGGGTTGATGTTATCGAGATGAAGAGTCTTTATTCCGGGGCACAGGCGCCAGATAGCGATATGGAAATTCCGCATTCGCTCAGGTTCAGGCTTCGGATTCGGATTGGAGAGGTCGCTCATGTAGGTCAGGAAATCTGATTGCTTACCGAGTCTGAAGTGCCTTACACCGAGTGAGTACAGGCGTTCAAATTCAGCGAGAACGCATTCAGGAGGTCGCATCCACTTATGCTGGAATCGTTCTATACAGAAAGAGCATCTTGACCAGTAGCATCCCCTGTAGGTCTCCATCTCGCATATAACATAAGGGAAATCGGGATGCTTTCGCACCACTTCGGCACCGAGCAGTGCAAACCTGTTCAGGTCTGCTCCTTCTCCTTTTGATGTCGTAGCATGGGTTATCCTGAGCATACGTTCATACAGGCGCTCTTCAAAGGGGTAATCAATGATTTCAAGCATGGGCAGCCTTTCTCGCTCTTCTTTACTCAATTCCAGTGTGATTGGACCAACAAGGATGTTATGGTTCGCGATAGCGACCTGCGGCAGTTCTTTCTTCGTGAGTGGCACACCACCGAGGTATTTACCCGGTACCACCGCGCCCGCGATGATGACCATGAAGTCGAAGCTCTTGAGTTTCGCTCGTAACTGCGCATCGGTTCTGAACTGATCTATTGTGAGATAGGTGCATGATAAATCTGCGTCCTTTATCGCTCTGAGCATGCCCCAGATATAACGCGGATAGGGTGCGATATAGGGAGGAACGCCAAGACAGGAGGGCTCATCCACATAGCCATCGAGAATCGCTATCTTCATATATCCTCCACTACATAGGTATTCCAAGATGGTATAGGTATATTATTGACACATGAATAGAGAAGATAGAGAATAGGGAGATGCGGATGAGCATCGAGGGCATCGGGGATAAGCTATTAAAGAAGGCACGAATCATTGCTGATTACCAGTTTGGCTCAGGTACTGGTAAGGCACTGTTCCCGGAGTGTGAGGAGTTTGAGTTCATCCTTACGAGGAGTGGGCGAATGTCGCAGATAAAGGATAAGTATAACGGCAGGCGAATAGCGACGTTGAGGAGTTTTGACGGCTTGTTCACGCTCGGCATAGAAGGCGCTGAGCGACTACAGCGATTCCTTGTGTATCCACGGATGCGAGTTGTTATGAATGATGCGGTCAGTGAATACATAAGAGCGGGAGGGACAGCCTTCTGTAAACACGTGATAGATGTTGACCCTGAGATAAGAGCATACGATGAGGTCATAGTGGTTGATGAGCGAGATAACCTGTTAGCGACGGGCAAAGCGATGTTATCCCCGGAGGAGATGCGAACATTTGAGCATGGAGTGGCAGTTAAGGTGCGATATGGTGTAATAAAAGCTTGAGGGGGATTATGGAGGAAGAAGAGATCTGGGAGGTGCTGAGGGAGAAAAGGCTCAGTATCTCTACCGCGGAATCATGCACAGGTGGTCTGTTATCTCATTTAATAACGAATGTGCCAGGCAGTTCTGACTATTACAGGGGCGGCGTGGTCGCGTATGCAAATGAGGTAAAGGAAGAAGTTTTGCATGTACCCCGAGAGATAATAGAGAGGGAGGGGGCGGTGAGTGCTGCATGTGCGAGGGCGATGGCAGAGGGTGTGAGGAGACTGCTGCACGCGGATGTGGGCATTGCCACCACGGGCATTGCGGGTCCAACCGGGGGTACACCTGATAAGCCTGTTGGATTAGTTTATATAGCATTGGCTACAAAAAATAACGTCTATCATGAGCGGTATATCTTTCATGAAGATAGAGAAGGGAACAAGCATAAGGCGGCAGATGCCGCATTTAGGTTGTTACGAGGGCATATATTATCAAGGGCTCGTAGCTCAGAAAGGTAGAGCAGCGGGCTTTTAACCCGTCGGTCGCGGGTTCAAATCCCGTCGAGCCCGTTAAAGAGCAAAGATGAAGAAGGGGAAAGTTTCGATACTAGAACATGAGTTAGTGCCCTTGCACGAAGTGATGACAGAGCGAGAAGTGGAAGAGCTTTTGAATAAGTATAAGATAAAGAAGGAACAACTACCAAAGATTAAATCCAGTGATCCTGTAATAAAAGAGATAAAGGCGAGAGAGGGGGATGTGGTCAGGATAATGAGGAAGAGCAGAACAGCGGGGAGGTTCATATCTTACCGATTGGTAACGAAGTAAGGGGGGATAAATAGATATGTTGGATAGAAGTGTTCTTGCAAAGGCATATTTCAAACGGGAGAAGATAGCGCAGCATCAGCTTGATTCCTTTAATTACTTCCTTGAAGCGGGTATGCAGAACATAATAGATGAGCAGTCAGGCATAGAAACCACGATCGCTGGTGAAGATGAGCGAGGGAAGTATAAATTGTGTGTAAAATTCGGCAAAATACGGGTTGGCACTCCGAAGGCGAGGGAAGCGGACGGCTCTTATGAGAGGATCTTCCCTTTCCAGGCTCGTTTACGGAATTTAAACTACACAGCTCCCATATATCTCGGAATGCAGCTGGTGAAGAGCTATGAGAGTGGCGAGGATGAGCCGGAAGGAGAAGAGAAGGAGGTAGAGATCGGTGAGCTTCCTATAATGCTGAAATCCAAGAAGTGTAACCTCTATGGGCTCTCAGACGACGAACAGATACTGGTCGGCGAAGATCCGCTCGACCCTGGTGGCTATTTCATCATAAATGGCTCTGAGCATGTGGTAATTACGCTGGAAGACCTCGCTCCGAACAGGATATTCGTCAATTTTGAGGAGCGGTATGGGAATAAGACGGTTGTTTCCAAAGTCTTCTCTCTTAAACACGGATTCAGAGTCCCGATAAGGGTGGAGATAAACAAGAGAGGCATACTTGAAGTCTCGTTCCCAGCAGTGCCCCGGAAGATAAACTTCGTAACGCTCTTGCGTGCCTTGGGGCTCGAGGGCGATGAAGCGATAATAAAAGCGGTCTCTGATGATCCAGAGATAGAGAAATATATCAAAGAGAACATAGAAGAGTGCGAGGTGAAGACGCAAGAAGAGGCGATAGACACACTGGGTCGAAGAGTCGCACCAGCGCAGGCGCGTGAATTCAGAGAGAGGCGCGTGAACTACATCATTGACCGGTATTTCCTGCCACATCTTGATGATAGGATTGCAAAGGCGCATTTTATAGGTAGAATGGCTGAGGCATGTTATGAGCTATCCCTGGGGCGGCGTGGCGAGGATGACAAGGACCATTACGCAAATAAACGGCTGAAACTCGCAGGGGACCTGATGGAGGACCTGTTCAGAGTCTCATTCACCAAATTGGTAAAGGATATGCGGTATCAGCTGGAACGTGCGAATATGCGAAGCCGGGAATTGAAGCTTGTAACTGCTATTCGGTCTGATGTGCTCACCGAGCGATTACTGCATGCACTGGCGACCGGGAACTGGGTTGGTGGGAGAGCAGGAGTATCACAGTTACTGGAAAGGAGCAATTATATTGCTACGCTGAGTCATCTCAGACGCATAATATCTCCTTTGTCAAGAGCGCAGCCGCATTTTGAAGCTCGGGATCTCCATCCAACACAATGGGGTAAGATATGCCCTACCGAGACGCCTGAGGGTCCTAATTGTGGTTTGGTCAAGAATTTCTCGCAGATGGTCGAGATAACAGTGGGAGTAGACCCTGATAGTTTTAAAGATGTTTTATATTCCCTTGGTATCATACCGCCCGCTCGTTCCATGGATATTGATGCCAGGATCAGAACTCGTGTATTTGTGAACGGTGATTTCATAGGTTTTGTTACAGAGCCTGAGCGATTTGTGGAGGAAGTACGGCGAATGAGAAGGCGGGGAGAGATATCTACGCAGTTGAACATAGCACATTATCAGGATAGGCGAGATATAATCATAAATTCAGATCGTGGTAGAGCGAGGAGACCGGTGATAATCGTGGAGGATGGTAAACCTCTGGTCACAGATTCACATATAGATAAATTGAAGAACGGGGAAATAGGATTTGATGACCTTGTGAAGGAAGGGGTGGTAGAATATTTAGATGCGGAAGAGGAGGAAAACGCACTGATCGCAATGAACGAGGAGGACTTGAGATGTGGAGTGGATTACACGCATCTGGAGGTTGATCCATCGTTGATCCTGGGTATTGTTGCGGGTCTTATACCCTATCCCGATCATAATTCATCACCCCGTAACACAATGGGCTGTGCTATGCTGAAACAGTCCCTTGGTATTCCCGCTGCTAATTACAAGCCCCGTGCTGATACCAGAACGCATATACTGCATTATCCGCAGAAGCCGATAGTGAATACGAGGACTTCGGAACTTATCTTACATGGTAAGAGACCTGCAGGTCAGAATTTCGTCGTTGCTGTATTGAGTTATGAGGGTTATAATATGGAAGATGCGCTGATATTGAATCGCGCAGCAGTGGATCGTGGTCTGGGCAGGAGTCATTTCTTCAGAACTTACGAGGGCGAGGAGAGAAGGTACCCTGGTGGTGAGGAGGACAAGTTCGAGATTCCAGATACGGAGACAGTGGGTGTGAGGAGTCATGAAGCCTACAGCCAGCTGGACGATGATGGGATAATAAATTCTGAGGTGGAAGTGGCACCGAATGATGTCCTGATAGGCAAGACGAGCCCGCCAAGGTTCTTGGAGGAGACTACGGAGCTATTAAGCCCTTTAGAACGTAGAGACACCTCTGTTTGTACTCGTTCCAATGAGCGTGGCATAGTTGACTCGGTTGTACTCATGGAATCGAGTAGTAACCGTCGTTTGGCGAAGATCAGTGTTCGAGACCAGAAGATACCAGAAGTGGGGGATAAGTTTGCATCCAGACACGGTCAGAAGGGCGTCATTGGACTGATCGTACCACCGGAGGACATGCCATTCACCGAGGACGGGATTATTCCCGATATGATCATAAACCCTCATGCCATTCCTTCCAGGATGACCGTAGGGCACGTACTGGAGATGATAGGGGGTAAAGTAGGAGCGATGGAAGGGCGCTATGTTGATGGAACGGCATTTACAGGTGAGTCGGAGAGCGAATTAAGGGCTGCTCTCGAACGCCTGGGCTTTTCGCCCACCGGCAGGGAAGTGATGAGGGATGGTAAGACAGGAGAGCGGATAAAAGCCGATGTATTTATTGGGGTCGTGTATTATCAGAAGCTGTATCATCTCGTATCAGCGAAGATGCATGCGAGGGCGAGGGGACCAGTTCAGATATTAACGAGACAACCGACAGAAGGTAAAGCGAGAGAAGGTGGGCTTCGGTTCGGGGAGATGGAGCGGGATGTTCTCATTGGATATGGTGCCGCGATATCACTTAAAGACCGTTTATTGGACGAATCAGACAGAGTTGTTGAGCTGGTGTGTGGTAACTGTGGTATGATTGCAAGTCGCGATCCGAAGACCGGCTCTGCGTATTGCCCCAACTGCGGTTCTGATACCGACATATACCCTGTGGAGATGAGTTACGCGTTCAAATTACTCCTTGATGAGATGAAGGTGATGTGTATCGCACCGAGGTTGATACTGGAGGAAGCGGTCTGAGATGAGAACGAAGAGGATAAAAGCAATAAAGTTTGGGCTGCTATCGCCCAAAGAGATAAGGAAGATGAGTGCTGTGAAGGTGATTACAGCAGACACCTATGGGGAGGATGGTTTTCCAATAGAGATGGGTCTGGTGAATCAGCGGCTGGGAGTTATAGACCCCGGGTTGAGATGCAAGACCTGTGGAGGTCGTATGGGTGAGTGTCCTGGTCATTTCGGGCATATTGAGATCGCTGCACCGGTCATACATGTGGGTTACGCAAAAATAATCTATCGGATACTCACTGCCACATGTCGTGAATGCGGACGCGTGTTGCTGAGCGAGGAAGAGAAGCGGCGATATTTAGAGGCGATAAAGCGTCAGAGGGAGAAGCAGGCGGATGTGAATGAAGTGGTGAAATACATCTTCAAGGAAGCGGCGAAGAACGAGGTGTGCATGTACTGTGGCGAATATTTCAGCATAGAGGCGGAAGGTCTGGATGAAGAGTTGGATAACAAGAGCAGTGTGGGTAGCGAATTGCGTGAAAGGATAGAAGATAGAGGTTTTTCTGTCTCTAAGAATGCGTTATTACGGAGGGAGATAGACCCTGAATGTCTCTTCTGCTGGAGCAGGGTTCCGGGCGGTGATAACGAGCGGCTGCTAAAGTTCCTGATACGAGATTTTGAGCTTACATGGGTGAAGAACGCGCATGTCAGTATTAGCAAGAAGGATGACAAGACGCTGGTGATATCCGCAGGTAAAAGATCAGTTGAGTTCTCACTCAGTCCGAAGAGGGACAGGACAACCCTCAGGTTAGAGGATGGCAGCAGTTATGAGTTCCCGGTTAAGAAAGAGGGAACAGAACTCTTCGTATACAAGTACAGATGGCTGATAACCGATAAGGAGAAGGTTTACGTATTGAAGAGGGTTCAGGATAAGCTGGATATATACTGTGGAGTGCGTCAGAAGCAGATAAAATATGAAAAGCCAACCACGTATAAAGAGATAGATGAGGATGGCAAAGAGCGGAGATTAATGCCCACTGACGTGCGTGAGCGGCTTGAGCGGATACCGGATGATGATGTTGCACTATTTGGCATGGACCCGAAGAGTGCGAGACCAGAATGGATGGTCCTCACCGTGCTACCTGTGCCACCGGTTACCGCGCGTCCATCCATCACATTGGAAAGTGGACAGCGGAGTGAAGATGACCTGACACATAAACTGGTGGACATAATCAGAATAAACCAGCGATTTATGGAGAATAGAGATGCTGGTGCGCCGCAGCTGATAATAGAGGACCTCTGGGAGCTACTTCAATACCATGTGAGCACCTATTTCGACAATGAGATACCGGGAATACCACCAGCCAGACATCGAAGTGGTAGACCACTGAAGACGATGGCACAGCGGTTGAAAGGTAAAGAAGGGCGATTCAGGGGTTCCTTATCAGGTAAGAGGGTGAACTTTTCAGCCCGAACTGTAATATCTCCTGACCCTGATATAGAGATAGACGAGGTAGGCGTGCCAGAAGAGATAGCGAGGGAGCTGACGATCACCGTCAATGTGACAGAGCGGAACCTCGAATTGATGAAGGAGACCGTACGTCGTGGTAAGAATCATCCTGGTGCGAACTATGTAAGGAGAGCAGATGGTAAAAAAGTGAAAGTGACGGAGAGCAATCACGAGGCTCTGGCTGAAGAGTTAAACATAGGATGGAAGGTGGAGCGGCATCTGGTTGATGGGGATATCGTTCTATTCAACAGGCAGCCATCTCTCCATAGATTGAGTATAATGGCACACTATGTGCGTGTGATGCCGGGTAAGACTTTTAGATTGAATCCAGCGGTATGCCCACCGTATAATGCTGATTATGATGGTGATGAGATGAATCTGCACGTACTGCAGACGGAGGAGGCACGTGCGGAGGCGAAGATTCTGATGGAAGTACAGCGGAATATCATATCACCGAGATTCGGCAGACCTATCATCGGTGGTATCCACGATTACATTACAGGCTTGTTCCTGCTCACCAGGGGTAAGAGGAAGTTTAAGAAGGAAGAGGCGCTGGATATATTGAGGGATATAGATGTTGATGATCTGGAGGAGCCTGCGGGCGTTATGGATGATGGGAGCCCCTACTGGACCGGGAAGCAGATATTCAGTGCGATTTTACCACCGGGCTTGAATCAACAGTTCCGCGGTAAGGTATGTGAGAGATGTGAGGAGCGGGGTTTGGGATGTGAGAAGGAGAAATGCCCACGTGAGGCATACGTTGTGATAAGAGATGGTAAATTGATAAGCGGAGTGATAGACGAGATGGCAATAGGTTCATTTAAGGGTATGATAATAGACCGAATATTCAGGGTTCGGGGTGAGGAGGAGGCGAAGAGATTCATAAAGAAAGCTTCTCGACTTGCTATTAACTATATACTGCAAGCAGGTTTCAGTTTTGGTATAAGTGATGAGGACATACCGAAGGAGGGAAAAGAGCAGATAAGGGAAGTGATACAGGAAGCGGAGCAGAAGGTAGAGAGATTGATAAGGGCGTACGAAGCAGAAGAACTGGAGGCGTTACCGGGCAGGACGCTGGAGGAGACGCTGGAACTGCTGATAATGCAGGAACTTGGGCGTGCACGTGATGAAGCGGGTGAGATTGCAGGTAGGTATCTTGGGATTGAGAACTCAGGGGTGTTGATGGCGAAATCGGGTGCGCGGGGTTCTATACTCAATCTAACTCAAATGGCAGCCTGTGTGGGCCAGCAATCGGTGAGAGGCGAGAGAATAATGAGAGGGTATCAGGGTAGAACACTGCCACACTTCAAGCCTGGAGACCTGAGTGCAGATGCTCGTGGGTTCGTTCGTTCTTCATTTAAGGATGGATTATCACCCGCTGAGTATTTCTTCCATGCTATTGGAGGGCGTGAGGCACTGGTGGACACAGCGGTTCGGACTTCTCAGAGTGGCTATTTCCAGCGTAGATTGATCAATGCTCTGCAAGACCTGGAGGTGAAGTACGATGGTACAGTCAGGGAGACGAGGGACACCGTTGTTCAGTTCAGGTACGGAGAAGACGGAGTAGATCCTTCGAAGAGTATGGGCGGTAAGAGTGTGGATATAGATGAGATTTTAAGAGAAGAGATAGGAGCAAGTGCATAGCTATGAGCGCTGGGGAGAGAGATATAGTGAAAGAACTGATGAATATGGGTATAGAGCGGGAGATAGCGGAATTAATGGCAGAAGAGTTCAGTGTATCAGAACTAAATGTCGGTCGTGATGAGCTTTTAGCAGCAGGGATCGAGGAGTACTATGCAGATGATATATTGAAGATACTGGGCATAGAAGAGGGCGGAGAAGTAAAGTTCAGTGATATAGAGTTAAGGGTGAATAGGAGCTCATTACCGGAGAAGCTAAAGGCGGAATTGAAGGACAAGCTGAGAGCAGTGCGGAGAGAGCTGAGCAGAGAGAAGCTGGATTCTATTCTGAACAGGGTGGAGAGGGAGTATGAGAATGCAAAAGTAGAACCCCGGGAGGCTGTTGGGATTGTGGCAGCGCAGTCAATAGGAGAGCCTGGTACGCAGATGACGCTTAGAACTTTTCATTATGCCGGTGTCGGTGCCATATATATAACTCTGGGATTACCACGGATAATAGAGATAGTGGATGCAAGGCGGAAACCGTCCACGCCGGCGATGAAGGTGAGGTTGATGGGGGAGTACGCTTCAGATCGGCATAGGGCGGAGATGCTGGCAATGGAGATAGAGGAGACGCATATAAGAGATGTTGCTAAAGTGGAATCATCCACGGAGGATATGTGCATCATGATTTACCCGAATAAAAGGGAACTATCGAGGCGGGGAATAGAGGAAGGGGAAGTGAGAGATAAGATAAAGAGCATGGATATGCCCATACAGGAGAGTGAAGATGGTAAACTTAAAATATATACGAGGAATAACTCATATCATGAACTGCTCAGGCTTGAGGAGCGGGTATCAAATATGCTTGTGCGAGGTATAGAAGGGATAAGGAGGGCGATAGTACGTAAGAGTCCTGATGGTGAGTATATGCTGTATACGGAGGGGTCGGCGTTGAAGAAGATATCTAAGATAGAAGGTGTAGATTTCAGCAGAACAACAACGAATAACATAGCGGAGATAGCGGAGGTACTGGGCATAGAAGCTGCTCGTAATGCGATAATTGATGAGATGATAAACACGCTGGAGGAGCAGGGTCTGGATGTGGATGCCCGGCATGTAACATTAATAGCAGATGCGATGACAGTGGAGGGGGAAGTGAAACAGATAGGAAGGCATGGCCTGGCAGGAGAGAAAGCATCTGTGCTTTCAAGAGCTGCCTTTGAGGTCACGGTGGATAACCTGCTGGAGGCTGCCATACATGGTGAGATAGATGAATTGAAGGGAGTTACGGAGAATGTCATTGTGGGTCAGCCCATAAGATTAGGTACTGGTGCAGTGGAGCTGGTAGCAAAGAACTATGGTGAGTTACGATGACAAAGGCAAAGCGGGTTGAATACACTGATGTGAACCGGGAATTACAGAAGGTGATAAGTGATGGTAAAGTGGTGTTAGGTGCGCGAGAGACGAAGAAAGCACTGAGGAGAGCGGATGCGAAGCTCGTTATTCACGCCTCTAACTGCCCGCAATCTTTGAGATATGAATTTAAAGAGCTGTGCGAGGAGGTAGGTGTTCCCCTCTACGAGTACCATGCAAACAGTCGTGAGCTCGGACTTGCATGTGGTAAGCCTTATTCTGTGGCATCGTTATGTGTTGTGGACACAGAGGGAACGGATATTTTAAAGGTTCTTGCATCTTCATCTTCAAAGGTTAGTGGTAGTGGCAGTGGTAGTGGTAGTGGTAGTGATGAGAGATGACAGTTAAGCTCGATACCGAAGGGATAAGGTGCATAGGAGTATTCGAGAGTCTTACAGGTGCGGGTGTCAAGGACTGTATCCTGGATAACGATAGGGTGATAATGGTGGTGAAGAAGGGCGATATGGGGTTGGCTATTGGTAAAGGTGGTTCAAACATAAACAAGGTGAAAAAGCTCTTGAAGAAGAACATTGAAGTTGTAGAGCACTCATCGGATATAAAAGAATTCATAGAGAACCTGCTGCGCCCTGCAGTGGTGAAGAACGTGGAACTGCTAACGACGAAGGATAACAAATGCTATGCCTACGTGGAGGTCTCAAACAAGGACAAAGGTATCGCAATAGGAAAGAACGGGGAGAAGATAAAGAGGGTGAAATTACTGGTGAAGAGGAATCAGAATATAGATAATGTGATAATAAAATAGAGTGAGTTTTATTTAGTTGCGCATTATCAAGGTTAATAGGGTTAACATAGATGGGAAGAGGATTATACGCGGCAAGGAAGGCGAAGAAGGATAGGAAGAAGTACCGCTGGCGTAGTGCAAAGTATGCCCGTAGGGCATTGCAGTCAGCGAAGAAGAAGGATCCGCTGGAAGGTGCGCACATGGCGAGGGCGATAGTGCTGGAGAAGGTGGGAATAGAGGCGAAGCAGCCGAACTCAGCTATAAGGAAGTGTGTCCGTGTGCAATTGATCAAGAATGGTAAGCAGGTAACGGCATTTTGCCCTGGTGATGGTGCCATAAAGTTCATAGATGAGCATGATGAGGTTCTGATAGTTGGAATGGGAGGCAGGAAGGGTAGGTCATACGGTGACCTCTCTGGTGTGAGATTCAAGGTGGTGGCAGTAGCCGGCATATCACTGACTGAATTGATAAAGGGCAGGAAAGAGAAGGTTGTCAGGTAGTGTAATCGTACGTAAGGTAAGATGCAATTTGATAAGATATTTGATAAATGGGAGATAAAGGAAGTGGAGATAACGGATATGGGAGTACAGAGGCATATCTCGCTCCGGCCAGTCTCTGCTTTACATACAGGTGGCAAGCATGCGAAACAGCAGTTTGAGCAGGCGAAGGTTTGCGTGGTGGAACGGCTGATCAACAAATTGATGAGGACAGAGAAGAACACAGGCAAGAAATTGAAGGCGTACAAGATAGTAAAGAACGCTTTTGAACTGATATACCAGGATACAAAACAGAATCCGGTTCAGTTGCTTGTGGATGCAATCCAAAATGCGGGACCACGGGAAGACACGATTAGATTGCGATTTGGGGGTATTCTGGTTCCAAAGCCTGTAGATGTGACCTCACAACGTAAAGTGGACCAGGCATTGCTATTCATCGCACAGGGCGCGCAGCGGTGTGCATTCAGAAGCAAGAGGAGTATAGAGCGGTGCCTTGCTGATGAGATAATCAACGCGGCGAGGAATGCCAAATGCTACTCGATAAGCAAGAAGGAGGAGAAGGAGCGGATAGCAAAAGCGGCACGGTGAGTAAGTAGTAACTAAGCATAATAAGTTTATATGTATATGAGATATATTAGAAGATGATACCAGAAGGGTATCGAATAAAAAGGAGGTTTTAGGTATGGAATATAGGGAAAGAAGAGGACCGAGCTCACCAATAAATGTGGGCGACGTCTACGATGTGCAGATAGAGGATGTAGGAAGAGAAGGCGATGGAATAGCACGTGTGGAAGGATTTGTCGTGTTTGTACCGAACACGAAGAAAGGAGATAACGTGAAGGTACGAATATCGAAAGTATCGAGACGAGTTGGATTTGGAGAAGTAGTATCAGAATAGAATTCGGTTACACTTCTATTTATAATCCTTTTTTCTCTCTTTTCTATTTTTTGATTTTTTGTTTTGTTTTTTTGTTGCAGAGCAGAGAATTTTGGGCTCAAATTCATTGTTTATCCGCTTTACTTCGCATATCTGTTCCCTGATAAGTTTGAACATACAGTTTAA
>JAGGRR010000042.1 GCA_021159465.1 Methanophagales archaeon | reverse complement strand
GTTGTAGAGGAGGGTTTCAGAAGAACTTAGTAGTGTGGAAACGCGAAAATGATGTAGTGCTTGAGGATAATCATTTTCGTTTCAGAAGAACTTAGTAGTGTGGAAACTGAGTTCCTCTTCTATAGGCACTATTTCACCGTGCTTGTTTCAGAAGAACTTAGTAGTGTGGAAACTCTAAAAATATACATGCTCTCCCCAAAAGAAAGGATAAGTTTCAGAAGAACTTAGTAGTGTGGAAACGCTGCAATATCATCCCTAAATACATCTCGCACTGCAAGTTTCAGAAGAACTTAGTAGTGTGGAAACTCCCAGATACTATCTGCTACTTCCCAGTATTCACCAGGTTTCAGAAGAACTTAGTAGTGTGGAAACAGCGGTATATGGAAGTAATAGCAATAGAGAATGGGAGTTTCAGAAGAACTTAGTAGTGTGGAAACTGGTTGGAAGCGCTGTGAGACATCACCGGGGAATATAGGAAGGTTTCAGAAGAACTTAGTAGTGTGGAAACATATCGTACAGCTCTGCATAGGGAAAGTAACCCTTTCGTTTCAGAAGAACTTAGTAGTGTGGAAACCCGTGGGTTCTGGTTCTATAAGTGGTTCGGGCAATCGAAGACCTGGCAGATGAATGCCATACCCAACATAGACGTTAGAAACGAAATACAGAGGATCGCTGTGGAGTTCCCCGCATACGGATACAGACGGATAACCGCCGAACTCCGGAATCGTGGTTATTCAGTGAACCATAAACGTGTACTCAGGCATGAGGGAAGACAATCTTCTTTGCGTTCGTAAGGATTTTAAGTCAAAAACCACCGATTCCAGACACGATCTCTGGGTCTATCCCAATCTTATGAAGGGGTTGAAGATAACCCGATTGAATCAGGTATGGGCTTCAGATATCACTTACATCCGTCTATCGTGACGTATTCCTCAATAAAGATGGAAGGATGGATGGACGAGTATCACATAAGAATCATTGTAGAATCTGTTTTCTCAAGCATCAAAAGGTGTTTTGGTCCCGAAATTAAAAGCATGAAAGGTTAGCTAAAGCGGCGAGAACTCGCAATAAAAGTGTTGGCGTATAACATTGAAAGGGTGCTCTACATTAAAAGGGCGAAGGATTTGGGAATCCCCTTGGGATAAGTTGCCAGTAATTCCAAATTGGCACTGGTAAAGAACTCCCGAAATACACCGGTTAGTGTATATGCCCTTCAACAAGAAATTGTTTACTCCCGTCTGAGATAATCCGAAGGATGTTATCTTGGTCTACGTTGACTTTTGGGATGAAGCCCAGAATAGTAAAATTTTTATATACGCTCTACGGTAAATAGAGAACGTAAGGTAAGAGATGAAGATAGCGTTTTATTATAGAAGTGTAAACGGCGGTATAAGAACCCATGTAGAGGCACTAACGAGAGTGTTTATGCAGATGGGAGTTGAAGTGAAGCTGATAAACCAGTATGCACTCGGCTCCTTCATGCTTGGTAATCCCTCAGGCGGGATTTCTTACGGATTTGACTTCTCACTGGGTAAGATAAAGAAGGAGGTGGAGGATTGTGATATCCTGCACATACATCACGCCGCTACATTCTCAGAATTCCTGCTACCTTTCTCTTCTATATGCTCCGACTGTAATATCATCAATACATTTCATATCCCGGCGGGTAACAATTTTGAGGGTGAATTTGCAAAGGCGCTCATTGCAACACTTGCATCTTTATACGAGGGGCGTTCAAAGAAGTTCATATCCGTAAGTTCGGAGATAGCAGCAGATATTCAACGGTATTGCATCGAGACAGAGACGGTGGTTATACCAAATGGCGTGGATATAAATTATTTCCGTCCGCGTGATAGCGATATTGAGGATAAGAAGCGTAAGAAGCGTAAGAGGGGCATATATATCGGCTATCTGGGACGATTATCGCCGGAGAAGAACATAATAAATATGATAAAGGCAGTTAAAACAGTGATGTCCGAACCGGTCTATTTGAAGATCGCAGGTACGGGTCCACTATATGACCGTATAAAGAGACTGGAAGACGAGCGTATAAAGGTTCTGGGCTATGTTGATGATGCTGCTTCGTTCTATCGGGGTCTGGATATATTTATACTGCCCTCCAAGCTCGAGGCACAGCCGATTGCACTGCTTGAAGCTATGGCTTCTGGATTACCGGTAATTGCCACTGATGTAAGTGATAACAAATATTACGTGCATGGGAATGGCATTCTCTGTGGTACCACAGTGAAGGAGATAGGAGCGGCAATAGAGGAGATGTTACATTCAGACCTGGAGAAGATGGGTAAGGAGTCGAGGAGGATAGTGGAGCAGGGGTACTCATGGGATAAGATTGCTACACGGACACTGGAAGTGTATAAAACGATAGTTTAGCTTATAAAATCAAAAATATCGCGAATATGAGACATAACACACCGACCACATCTGTCAAGCTTGTTATCAGTGGTATTGTGTGATTATCAGGGTCCAGTCCGAATTTAAACGATAGTATAGCGATGTAATAAGATGCGAAGTTAAGGAATGTGGAGCAGAGAATACCACCCAGTAGAGAGATGGAGAGCAGCCTCAATACCAATACTCCGCTTTTTCCCCCTATCACTCCTGATATTATGCCAACCAGAGCGAATATGAATACAGATAAGAGATATATAACAGTGAAATTCATCACTACCGATTTAGGTGGGTATAACTTCGGATTCAGGGTACCAATATGGAGCATAGAAGAAAGGCGTGCACTCAATATACCGCCCAGGGCATTACTCGCACCCAGGAAGGGTGGAATCATCACCAGTATCGCGGGAATGGCAATTATACTCTCCAGTCTCCTGTCCAGAATCAGCCCGGCGAAGATACCAAGAATTCCGCAGATGATAAGCATAGGAATACTCTCTTTGATTATCCGTCTCACAACTGTATCATTCGACTTTAAGCCCTTTATCGTACCAACAACCGCCAGTACCATGAATAATAGCGATGACGTGTTGAGGTACACAGACACAGAATCGAGCTTTAAAAGAAGCATAGTTGCCAGCATTAATGAGGGAATGGTGACCACATCGCCAGCAGAGGTTATTATCGGTGACGATACATTATCCAGGTCCCAGTTCTTGTGATAACCAATGATGGAAACGAGAATAGCGATACCAAGCAGCACAAACCCGGATATCAACCCCCCTATTACAGATATGAATACAAACCCGAAGATGGAAATCTGCGACATACCAAACGCGAACGCGACCAATCTCGCCAGAATGCCGAGGATAACAGAGAGAGCAAGTGTAAGTAAGAGCGAGGAATATGCATTTTGATATAAGACGCTGCCCCTCCTTATACTCTTTGAGAATAGCCCGATGTGCATGGATGTGCCCAATCTGGATACAAGCGCACTGTAAATATTGCCACGCATATCAATCGCAGGTGGAATGAGAATCATGAGTTCAGGTAACAATTGCAGTATACCACGCATGAAATTCAGTCCAAGCCCTGCAAGAAGACCTGTTAGCGTGCAGAATACGAGTGACAGAGGTGCCTGTTTAAACACATCAGAGAAGTCGCGGAAGAAGGCAGAGGTACGATTGAGTATGCGTATGCTCAGCTTGCTTACATTTACATCTATATCTACATCTCGCATTCTCATACTCACCTCTACCTCCTCCTTCGTTACTGCTACTACCCCGCTTTATCATAATCTTACCCGCCATACTATCCGGGGGCTTAGTTTCTGCTTCACTATCGTTATCTGGCAGGGACATCTTCATACTCTTTTCTTATTTTACCCTTATCTTATAAATTAATAACAAATGCCACCGCGAATAGAGCGATTACAGGAGATAAGGAGGAAGATAGATGAGATAGATGATGCCATCGCCGAGCTGCTCATAAAGCGGATGAAATACGCAAGGCAGGCACGGGCTGAGAAGGTGCGAATGAAGATGCCTGTTACAGACTTACAGCGAGAGAAGGAAGTGATTGAGAGATGGCGAGCACATGCACGGCGCGGTAATAACGAGGTGAGCGAGGAGTTGATGCAGCGAATAGCGGAGCTTGTGACCGAATATATGAGGAGAGAGGAGTTGAGAGAAGAGCTGGAGACGGAGATGGAGATGGTGAGAGAGACAGAATGAAACCTCAGGTTATGAGCACGACGAAGGGGCTTGTGATAAGAATAAGGAACTTTGAGATGGCGGACATAAGGAGAGTGATGGAGATAGAGGAGGAGGCATTTCTGGAAGGTGATGCGGACCTGTATCTCGAGTTATACAGGGAGTGGCCTGAGGGTTTCATCGTAGCGGAGCGAAATGATAGGGTTATAGGATTTGAAGTATTGATATTAACGCCGGAAGAAGAAGGGCGGGTATTTGCAATCGCGGTGGATTCCCGATTTCGAGGCAAGGGTGTGGGACGTGCATTACTAAAAACCGCTTTCAATCTGCTGCGTAAGTATAAGATAGGGTTCGTGCGGCTTGAGGTCAGGGTGAGTAACTGGATAGCACAGCGGTTATATAAAAGTATGGGGTTCACGGAGATAGGGTTCGTTCCCTTTTATTATAAGGATGGAGAGGCAGCGATTTTAATGCGGAAAGTGCTTTAATCCAGGTATCCATCTACATCCCTGTAATTAAACTCTTCGGTCTGAAGCACGTTCTTTATGAAGTTGAATAACTTCTTTCTTGTAGCCATTGAGATGTTCGGGTACCATAGAGGGGAGGCGACCACAAGCCCTCTGAATGCATAAAACGGCTGTAGTACCTCTAATAGCTCGTAATCATTCGCCTTTGTCAGATATACATCGAAGAATAGTTCATACAAACGCTTGAAATCGCTATCAATCACTGCCCCATCGGTCTTCATGAGCCCGAAGAAGAGATAGTTTATCGTCATCGCGGTAACATCATCCGCGGCTTCGCCCCATTCTCCCCTGCTCCTGTCCAGTAAGGTGAAATCCGTTCCAGTACGAGTATGGAATATAACATTCCAGGGATGAAAATCGCCGTGTACCATACAAAGCCGATCTTTTTTCATTTTCAGCTTCCAGCGCCACTCAATGCAGAGTTTCTCTATCTCCTTCAGTTCCGTCTGTGTTATAAACTCACTCTTGGAGGGATAACTGTCTGTAAGTCCAAATATGCACTCACTATGCCCTAATAACTCTCTTATCCGCCTGATATAGAGATTTGCGTCTTCCCCCTTGCGTGAATGGATATCAACGAGGTAAGAAGCCAGAGCTGATACCCTCGCCTCATCTTCCTCTCGCAGCCTCGCGCCACTTCTCAATCTGTCCAGGTCGTGCACATACTCCTCCCCCTCTACCTTCTCGCACACAATGAAATATTCCGCAGCATCACGCGTCGATATCAACCGCCCGTCATTTGTGAAATAGCCAACATCGAG
Source organism: Methanophagales archaeon (assembly GCA_021159465.1). Classification (NCBI taxonomy): domain Archaea; kingdom Methanobacteriati; phylum Methanobacteriota; class Methanomicrobia; order Candidatus Methanophagales; species Candidatus Methanophagales archaeon. The sequence goes on along the minus strand of JAGGRR010000042.1, from coordinate 5,577 downwards.
CGCTTTTACATGCTCGGGTAGCGAATTGAAAGCCCTGTACTGCCATATCAATATTTGTGCGCGGTCTGAAGGGTACTCATGCCCGAAACTATCCCCTTTCAGCGATGAGATGACAACTTCTTTCCTCTCGCCTTCTGAGGTCTCGAATGTGACGAAGTATGGTTTTCCATACCCAAATCCCTTTATCTCCTCTTCCCGTTTTGACTCTATCTCTAACCCCAACCCCAATTCTTTTATGCTTAATAACCGTAAAGGAACACCCAAACTATTCTTCAAATATTCCTCTATTCGCTCTTTCATACCTATTTGGGTCATCACCATGTGATTGGAAACGTCTTTTTCCCCGGGTTGACACTATATTTATATGTTCTCTTTTAAACTTGTTTATGTAGATGTGGAAGAATGACAGGGATAGTTTCGTATGGTGTGTATGTACCATCTTATAGAATAAGAGTGGAGGAGATAGCAAAGCAATGGGGTGAGAACCCCGATATTATAAAATCAGGACTGTTGGTGGAGGAGAAGTCTGTACCAGACATGGATGAGGATACAGCAACTATGGCGGTGGAGGCTTCACGGGCTGCTATCCTGCGCGCAAGTCTCGATCCCGGTGAGATAGGAGCTATTTATGTGGGTTCTGAAAGTCATCCTTATGCGGTAAAGCCAACAGCAACGATTGTCGGTGCAGCAATTGGAGCATCGAATTCTATTACTGCTGCGGACTTTGAATTCGCGTGCAAGGCGGGAACAGCAGCCATACAGACATGTATAGGACTGGTTGCACTGAAGAAGATAAAATATGGGCTTGCAATAGGGGCAGATGTATCACAGTCCAGCCCGGGAGATGCCCTGGAATATACTGCGGGAGCAGGTAGCGCGGCGTTTGTCATTGGTGATGATGGCGTAATAGCAGAGATAGAGGATTTTACCTCTTTTACTTCTGATACACCCGATTTCTGGCGTCGTGACCTCCAGAAGTATCCCTCACATGGTGGACGGTTCACAGGTGAACCTGCGTATTTCAGACATATCATCTCCGCTACAAAAGAACTGATGGATAAGACAGGACTTCAGCCTGCGGACTTCGACTACGCCGTATTTCATCAGCCAAATGGTAAGTTCCCGTTGAAAGCGGCTAAGAGCCTCGGATTTAACTCAAAGCAGTTAAAGCCCGGTCTTATTGTAACTCATATCGGTAACACGTACTCGGCATCATCGCTGATAGGGCTCTCTGCGGTTCTTGATAACGCATTGCCGGGACAACGAATCTTGATGACCTCTTTTGGATCGGGTGCAGGTTCTGATTCCTTTGCTCTTACTGTCACCGATGGTATTGACGAAGTGAGGGATAAGGCTCCGCGGGTAGAGGATTTCCTCTCCGGCTGTAAATACATTGATTATGCAGGTTACGTAAAACATCAGGGTAAAATAAGGTTGTAAAAGATGAGAGAAGTAGCGATAATAGGCGTAGGAAATACGAAATTTGGTGAGCTCTGGGATAAGTCTTTCCGTGATATAGCAGTAGAGGCGGGCGTAAAAGCGATAGAGGATGCAGGCATAAGTGGCGATGAGATAGAAGCGCTATATGGTGGTAATATGTCGGCAGGCAGGTTTGTGGAGCAGGAGCATATAGGTGCGCTGATCGCCGATTACGCTGGTCTGGCAGGTCTGCACATTCCAGCAACGCGGGTAGAAGCTGCATGCGCTTCTGGCGGACTTGCATTGCATTTAGCCATCCTCGCAGTTGCTTCTGGCTGGTATGACCTCGTGATAGCGGCGGGTGTGGAGAAGATGACAGACGTTGGTGAGGATGTAGCAAACGACCTGCTCGTTTCCTCCGTAGACCGCGAATGGGAGGCAATTTGCGGTGCCACCCTACCATCTCTATTCGCACAGATGGCAAGAGCACACATGCAGCGTTATAATACTACGGTGGAGCAGATGGCGAAGGTGGCGGTGAAGAATCATACCAATGCTATCCACAATCCTATGGCGCAGTATCGAAGGGGAATATCAATAGATGCAGTACTTGCCTCCCCGGTTATTGCAGAACCACTCCGTATGCTGGACTGCTCAAGCATAGCAGATGGTGCTTCTGCGGTCGTCCTGTGCCCGGCTGAGCATGCGAGAAAATATACAGATTCGCCGGTATATGTGAAGGCATCCACGCAGGCGAGCGATACCATAGCACTTCATGACCGTAGGGATATAACAACGATGGATGCAACGGTATTTGCGGCGCGTGAGGCATATAAGATGGCTTCTATCGAACCTTCTCAGATATCGCTCGCAGAGGTTCATGACTCTTACACGATTGCGGAGATAGTAGCCATAGAGGATTTAGGATTCTTTGAGAAGGGTAAAGGTGGCATAGCTACATGGGAAGGTGAGACAGAGATAGGAGGGAAGATAGCGATAAACCCGTCAGGTGGCTTAAAGGCATGTGGACACCCACTTGGTGCAACCGGTATAAGGCAGGTGACGGAGATTGTGACACAGTTGAGAGGAGAAGCAGGGAAGAGACAGGTGCCCAATGTCCAACTCGGACTGACGCATAATATAGGCGGTACCGGTGGAACGGCAATCATACACATACTATCGAATTAGGACTACAGAACCTTACCTTAAATACCTATCACTTTTATATGTAAAAATTACTAACTGAGGATACATCACTTATTTTAACATCGGTGCACTTTTTAGGAGTAGAGATGGACAATCTGTTCGAGGATCTGATAAAGAAAGGCAGAATATTTGCAAACAAGGAAGTGCTTCGTCCCACTTACATACCTGAGAACCTACCACACAGGAAAGAGCAGATAAATAATCTTGCGGACATCCTATCCGCGGCGTTGAGGGGTGAGACGCCTTCCAATATATTGATCTATGGTAAGACAGGAACCGGTAAGACGGCAACGGTGAAGTATGTAAGTAAGGAGCTGGAGGATATGGGGCGGAAGATGGGAAGCAAGTGTTCACTGATTTACATCAACAGTGAGGTTTTTGACACTCAATACAGAGTATTTGCGTATCTCGCGCGGATATTTAATAAGCGTGTACCCATGATAGGCTGGCCGACGGATATGGTATATTCTGAGTTTAAAGCCGGGGTTGATACTGAGAACCGGTGCGTGATTGTGATACTGGACGAGGTGGACAAGTTAGCGGGCAAGGGTGACAGTGCATTATACAACCTCTCCAGGATAAACAGCGAACTGAACAATGCGAAAGTGAGTATAATAGGGATCTCAAATGACCTGACCTTCACCGATCTTCTGGACCAGCGTGTGAGGTCTTCTCTTGGTGAAGAGGAGATAATATTCCCGCCTTACAATGCCGATCAGCTACAGGACATATTAAGTGAGCGAGCAGAGATGGCGTTCAACGAGTCTGTACTCGAAGACTCCGTAATACCGCTATGTGCTGCATTCGCTGCTCAGGAGCATGGTGATGCGAGACGAGCACTTGACCTGCTTCGGGTGTCCGGTGAGATTGCAGAGCGAACGAAGAGTCCAAAGGTGAGGGAAGAGCATGTGAGGCAGGCGAGTGAGCGAATAGAAGCAAACAGGATCGTGGAAGTGGTGAAGACACTGCCACTCCAGTCGAAGATTGTATTGAACAGTGTACTGTTACTGAGCAGGGAGAAGAACAAGAAACGCTTCTCCAGTGGTGAAGTCTACAACATGTATCGGCGTTCCTGCAGTTTCCTCGGTATGGAACCGCTGACGCAGCGCAGGGTCACTGATCTCGTCTCTGAACTGGATATTCTGGGATTGATAAACGCGGTGATTGTGAGTAAGGGCAGATATGGGCGTACAAAGGAGATATCACTGAGTGTACCGGAGTCGTGTGTGCTGCCTGTATTACTGGAAGATTATAAACTTAAGGCATTAGCTAATATAAAAGTAAAGACGCAAATGACATTGTAACATTATAATGTAGGGGGATGAAAGATGAGCGAAGAGGGAAAAGGTCTATATGTCAAGTTTGAAGTGCCAGAAGAGCTGCAAAGCAAGTCTTTGGAAGCTTTAGAGATAGCGCGTAGTACCGGCAGTATAAAGAAAGGGACGAATGAGACGACGAAGATAGTAGAGAGGGGGATGGCGAAGTTGGTGCTCATTGGTGAAGACGTAAATCCAGAGGAGATAGTGATGCACCTTCCACCACTATGTGAAGAGAAGGGTATACCCTACTCCTATGTAAAGAGCCAGCGCAATTTAGGGGCTGCCTGTGGAATAAAGAAGGGTTGTGCCTCTGCTGCCATCGTTGACCCCGGAAAAGCGGAGGAAATGGTTAATGAGATAATAGAAGAGTTGGAGAAGATAAAGCAAGCATGAGTGACGAGAAGGGTACCCCTGCGGAGGTAATAGAGATAGTTGGCAGGACCGGGATGCACGGTGAATCCACGCAGATAAAATGCAGGGTACTGGAGGGCACCAATAAAGGACGGATAATAACGAGGAATTGTAGAGGACCGGTAAAAGTGGGGGATATCATCGTACTTCTGGAGACGAACAGGGAAGTGAGGAAGCTCTCAAAACGATGAATGTGGTGATGAGGTGATGATAAGATAATGGAGAGGAAATGTTCGTTCTGTAATTTACCGATAGAACCAGGTAGAGGTAAGATGTTTGTGAGACGTGACGGTACTGTGTTATACTTCTGCAGTTCCAAATGCGAGCGAAATATGATAAAGCTGGGCAGGAAAAGGAGGCGTGTGAAATGGGCACAGAAGAGGAGCCGAAGCCGAGGCAGTTGAGTTGAGATGAGATAATAAAGATAAGACGCAAGACCTAAGACATAAGACCTATGGTTATGACCCGGCACCGACTTGTCATACTCGATATGGATGGTACCTTTCTGGACTCCCGCGGCATTGGCAAGATAGAGCATGAGTGGGCGTATGAAGCATTCAAGAGGACACTGAGCAGTTATGGGCTGCAACTCAGTATAGAAGAGATAGATACCTATTTCTTGGTGCCTCTCCACTCTGATGGTGAAAAGGGGGTAAGGCAATTCTGTGATAGATTCAATTTGGATTGCGAAGACTTCTGGGCGATGAGGGAGCGCGATGTTATAGAAGCGAAGATAAAAGCGATACAGCGAGGAGAGATAAATCTCTGTAAAGGTTCTGAGTCTGTAATAAAGTATCTCAGCCGGAAATACCAGCTTGCTGTGGTGAGCGATTCGCAGCAGGCATGTGTGGACTTCGCTGTTGAGTACTTCGGGTTGAGACCCTATTTCAGGATATGGTATGGAAGAAGGAGCGACTTGAAGAGTCTGAGCGACAGAAAGCCAAGTCCATTTTACATAAATAAGGTGCTGGCAGAGCTGGACATCCAGAGAAGAGCGGCGATACTGGTGGATGATAGCCCGGTAGGGGTACTGGCTGCGAAGCGTGCAGGTATAGATTCGATACTCATCAGTAACGATGGGAGAAGCGAAAAAGAACCTGAATCTAAGCTTGAGCTTGAGCCTGAGCCTACATACATAGTGAGGAGTATAACCGAGTTGAAACGCGTTCTGTGAGTTTGTAAAAAGTGGGGCTTAAAACGAAATGGAGTAGCCTAATATCGG
>JAGGRR010000041.1 GCA_021159465.1 Methanophagales archaeon | reverse complement strand
CGGCTTGCGTGATGATAGTGTGGATGTGGTTCTATTTTATGGTGTGCTTCCGGAGATTAAGGATAAGGAGTCAGTGCTGAAGGAATTGCACAGGGTTTTGAAGCCAGACGGCTACTTATCCACACGTTTTTGCTTTCGTATTAAAAAGGACAGGATTTTAGAAATTATGGAATCCGCTGGTTTTTCTCTGACAGAGCAAAAGGGGCACATACTTAATTTTAGGAACTGTAACAATTCAGGATGCTATCCTCCGTGTAGGAGCAGCCTGCAAGACTGTCTATTCCCTGAATATCGACAAAATCAGAGATGCAAAGTGGATTTATGCAGACGCGACGGGGATGCGGGTTCTCGGTAAAAACTACTTGCTCTGGACTTTCAGGACGCCTGATGACAAAGTGGTGGTAGCAAATAGGCTGACCGGATTTGTGTGGATTCAATCATTCATCCCAACAGCCATCAAATACCCCCGAGCTCGCTCTGTTTTAGGATACATATTCACGAGTTTCCAGAATTCCGGTCCATGTCCTGGCACTTTCAAGTGTGCAAGTTCGTGCACTACAACATAATCATGTACAAATTTCGGCATTTTCAACAGTCGGTCTGAAATCCTGATTGTTTTTTGTTTCGTGTTACAAGTTCCAAACGTGCGTGCGTTCTGCTCGGTCGTGTAGGTTATCTGCGTCCATGAGAGTTCGCCGCCAAAATAACGTTTGTTAAGCTCACGAGCACATTGTTCCAGCATTTCATCGGCGTTCCTGGCTTTGAGTTCTTTCTTGCGTCTCAACGACTCGAAACGCTTCTTCGCCCACTGGACATATTTGAATTCCTCTTCGTGCGAGAGTCCCGATGGAAGGTATAAGCGAATCACACCGTCCACTTCTCGTGCACTTATCGTTTTCTTTCTTTTACCACTGCGAATTATCTTAACGTCCATTTTTATATCCGTTATACATCCAGATCCAGATACATTTATTTTATTTTCATTCTTTTTATCTCTTGTTTATATGCATGAGCACAGGCATAGGCATGAATATGACCTTGGTACTGGCACATCACACCCGAAGTTCATCTCGCATCCACTGTTGAAAGAGGAGCAGATAGAATGGCGGGAGTATCAAATAGCGATAGCAGAGTCGGCGAAAAAAGAATCCACGATGGTTGTACTTCCGACAGGGCTGGGTAAGACCACAATAGCGCTCCTTGTGATACTGGAGCGATTGCCCGCGGGTAAGATTCTCTTCCTCGCACCAACGAGACCGCTGGTGGAGCAGCATTCAGCATTCTTAAAATCAGTATTGAATCTCGATCCATCGCTTATACAAACATTCACCGGTATGGTACTGCCAGATAGACGAAAGATGCTATGGAGTGATGCAAAAATTATCGTCTGTACGCCGCAGATAATAGAGAACGACCTGCTCAGCAACCGGATTACCCTCACTGACGTCTCACTACTGATATTCGATGAATGCCACCGTGCGGTTGGTAACTACTCATACGTATTTATAGCGGAGAAGTATGGAGAGCAGGCGAAGCAGCCACTGGTACTTGGTATGACTGCATCGCCCGGTAGCGAGAAGGAGAAGATAAGGGAGATATGTGCCTCTCTGGGAGTCAAACGTGTGGAGAGCAGGACAGAATACGACCCTGATGTAGCACCCTATGTATTCAGAAAAGACTTTGAATGGCGTGCTGTGGAGGTGCCTGCAGAGCTAAAAGAACAGAAGAGAATGCTGGAAGAGATACTGGAACGTAGAATAGTGGAATTACGGAAATTGGGATTCATAAGGCGGAAACACAGCAGAGAAATAACGAAGACCGAGATACTGGAACTAAGAAAGTTGATAGCGGCACAGTTAATGAAGCAGAAGCATGCAGACCTCTATAAGGCATTGTCACTCTTGGCAGAAGTGCTGAAGATAAAACACGCGATAGATTTGATTGAGACTGAGGGGATGTTTGCATTGAAGCGATATTTAGAGCGATTGCGGAACGAAGCACTCTCAAAGGATGGCAGTAAAGCTTCCAAGCGGTTGCTTAATGATGATAAGTTCGTGAGGGTATTGAAACAGGTATCATCCTACAAAGGTGAGCATCCAAAGCTCGCTGCTTTGATACAGATACTGAAAGAAGAGCTACAGGCAAATCCAAACCAGAGAATAATCGTATTCACAAATTATAGGGACACCGCAGAGATGATAATAAACGCATTGCAGAACTTAGACAGTGCTGGCACTGGAATAAGGGCAGTTAAGTTCATCGGGCAGGCGTCAAGGCTGGATGATCGCGGATTAAAACAGAAGGAGCAGGTGGAGATCGTTGATAAGTTCAAAAAAGGGTTCTATAACGTTATGGTTGCCACTTCTGTTGCGGAAGAGGGACTTGATATCCCTGCAACCGATGTTGTACTCTTCTATGAACCCATTCCCTCGGCTATTAGGAGTATACAGCGAAAAGGACGGACAGCACGGAAGAAGATAGGGAAGGTGATTGTGCTCATTGCAAAAGGAACAAAAGACGAGGCGTATTACTGGCTGAGCAGGAGTAAGGAGCGGGAGATGCGAAGAAGGATAAGCGAGATGCGGATGATGGACCTGGAAGGAGAGGAGAAGGAGAATACTAAGACACTGCAGAGAACACAGCAACCGCAACAAGTCGCACTCACCGACGTGCCGAAACTGACTATCTTCGCTGATACAAGAGAGACAAGGTCCGGTGTGGTGCGATTTCTGGAAAAAGCGGGTGTGAATCTTAAATTGAAGAATTTAGAGGTCGGCGATTACGTTGTATCAGATCGGATTTGTATAGAGCGTAAGACCACCTCAGATTTCCTCGATTCGCTCGTGAACAAGAAGAGGAACCTGTTAGAGCAGATAGAGAGGCTGAATAACGAGTATGAAAAGCCACTGCTGATCATCGAGGGTGAATCACTCTACGGGCACAGGAATGTGCATCCAAATGTGGTGAGGGCGGTGATGGCTTCTATCGCTATTGATTACTCTGTACCGATATTGCAAACGCGGGACGAAGCAGATACCGCATCCCTGATCTATATAATAGCGAAACGGGAGCAGATGCCCAATACAAGGGCGATAAATCCTCATGGCAAGAAGCCCACGGCATCATTGAAGGAGCAGCAGGAGTATTTCATATCCGCACTCTCTAACATTGGTATCATAACCACAAGAAACCTGTTGAGGCGATTCAAGACGATAGAGCGGGTAGTGACCGCCACGAAGGAGGAACTGATGGAGGTGGAGCATGTGGGTGAGAAGACCGCAGAGCATATTCGTGAGGTATTGAGTACGGAATACAGGGAGTAAGGAGTAGTGATGCTTGATGGAATTGAAGCTGAATAATGCTGTGGACTGCATCGGCGACTTCACTTATAACTTCTTATGGCATCATAAAGGTACAAAACTCAATCCCACGGATAGGATTCCTTCCCAGGTCGGAACCAGTTATACGTATGAGGATATAGTGGAGGCACTGCGGAGTGGTGAAGACCTATATATAAAGGGCAATGTTGGTAACAGACTTGGCTCGAGTCTGGGTGTTGATCTCTGCTATTTCGGTGGTAACGGTAAGGAAATAGCCGAAACTGGCTCAATAATAGTGGATGGTGATGTAGGCTCCTATATGGGTATGAGCATGGTTTCTGGCGCCATATACGTTAGAGGTGAGATAAAGGAGCCTCTGGGTAATGTGGTAGAGGTAAAATCCGATCTGGAGGGTTATAAAAAGTTCATCTCGCTCACATGGCTGCTCCATCATCCAGAGGCGAGCCTCCTGGAGCCAAACGAGTATAGAGGGGATGAACTGGTTCTTAAAGATGGTCTCATAAGGAGTACACTCGCAGCCCGATGTCGTGCCCCTGCTAGAATACGTGTGCAGGGGGATACAGGTATAAGCACAGGCATATTGATGCGTAGTGGTACGATAGTTGTGGAGGGTAATGCGGGTATGAACACGGGGGCATTGCTCAATGGCGGTTCTGTTGTGATACTGGGCGATGCAGCGGAATTCACGGGTGTGGAGATGCGCAGTGGGGTTGTTCTTGTAGCAGGTAAATGCAGAGGCTATGTCGGTGCTAAGATGACCGGTGGACATATTATCTGCCGAATGACAATGACAAGACCGGTTCCTCCGGTTAAGGAGCGAGCACTTACAGGCGAAGATATCGCTCTACTCTCGGACTTCGGAATCTCTGGCGTGTTCGTAATGAATTATCGGAGGTATGAGATAAATAAAAGGATTTTATAAGAAACGCTCATTCCCGCATTTCATCGCATGGATACACAGAGAAAGGAGCAACGAAGTATTTGTTCACGATGGTTTAGGGGGATGAGGATGAGCGAATAAAAAAAACGAAAAAATTTTATATTTATTTCCCTATTGTAAAAATCTGGTAATACACCATAAATGAGTGATAAAAAATGACAAAAAGGTTAGGCTTGAAGGTATTGGCAATCTTTATTGCCTTAGTAATAGTCGCAAGCAGCGTGGTGATGTATAGCGTGACAGATGTGAAGAAAGGGATAAATGAAGGCGGTGGAAAAGGCGTTATCTCGCTTGTGGCACCGCCTTTTGTTGAGGTGGTGGGTGCAAGTGAAGCCGCTGGTGGCGGCGGTGGAGGTGCCCAGCGAGCGGGCACAACATTCCTCGAAGAAGAAGCTGGCATATCTGCATACACTAATGTTGGGCAAGAAATTGATTTGGAAAAGGCAAAGGATGTGTACAGAACGATAGAGCATGAAACAGAAAACTATACCATTGGATCAGTTGAGCTTCCAGGTTATCCAGAGACTGAAGATGTGCACGTGTACGTTCACAAGGATGGTTGGATCGTAGGTTATTACCTAAATGATGAGCCAGTGGCAAAAATAATAGACTGGCTTGATTACAGCGGAGCGGAGATAACCAGCACAAAACTTGAAGATGCAATAGCAAAGATGTGTGACGGCGTTGGAGCTCCATTAATCGATACAAAATACTATGATTTCAGAGCTCCAAATGCAAATAGGCTGATGATCATTGCCGATGCTCAGTGGACGGATGGAACAGATACATTCGACATTAAGATACCAAGTGATTTTACGGTCTATAAGAGATCATGG
>JAGGRR010000040.1 GCA_021159465.1 Methanophagales archaeon | reverse complement strand
ACCTATGGAAATGCACGACATGATAAAGAAGGGGACGACAACCGTTGGTTTAATCTGTGATGGCGGTGTAGTATTGGCGAGTGAGAAGAGGGCGACAATGGGCTCTTTCATAGCATCTAAAGCGGCGAAGAAGATATATCAGGTGGATGATAGGGTAGGTATAACCACTGCGGGTGTGGTGGGAGACGCACAGACTCTGATCCGGATAGTATCGGTGGAGGCGAAGCTATATAAGATAAGGAGGCAGGAACCAATGACTGTGAAAGCGATAACGACGATGTTATCTAATGTATTGAGTGCTCAGAGGCTGTTTCCGTACATTGTACAGCTCCTTGTAGGTGGTATAGACAGAAATGGGGCACATATATACTCCGTTGACCCTTTTGGTGGTAATACTGCGGAGAGGGATATTGCCGCCACAGGCTCTGGCTCCCCGATCGCATATGGTGTACTTGAAGATAGGTATTCCCCTGACTTACCTATTGAAGATGGGATAGCGCTGGCAATACAATCGTTGCACTCTGCGATGAAGAGGGACAGTGCATCGGGAGAAGAGATAGAGGTGGTAGCAATAACAAAGGAGAAATATGAAGAAGTGAGTGAGGAGAAGATAAAGGACATAAGGGAATCTCTTTAACTGATTCCCCCTCTTAGATTTTTATTAAAGCTTTTATTCCATGAAGCATGGCATGAAAAGAAAGGAAAAGAATAGTAAATAGAAATCAGGGTATTGATCTGTAGATAGAGATAAATAAATGTCAGTAGAAGAGAAGCTTTCTGAGTTAAAGCAGCGGATTATAGAGTTATTACCGGCTGATGTGCATATAAGTGGCGTGGAGTTCGAGGGACCGGAGCTGGTACTCTATACAGAGGATACACAGCGGTTTGTGGATGATGGTGCCCTGGTGAGAACACTGGCGAAAGAGTTGAAGAAGCGGATATCGGTAAGACCGAGCAGTAACATCCTGATGGAGCCAGAGAAAGCATCGAAGGTGATACATGAGATAATACCAGAGGAGGGAGGGATAAAGGACATTTATTTCGATATGGACAAAGCAGAGGTGATAATAGAAGCGGAGAAGCCAGGATTGGTCATAGGTACTCATGGTGCAACGCTGAGGGAAGTAGCAAAGATAATAGGGTGGCGACCGAATGTAATCAGGGCACCGCCGATAGAATCTTCGATAATAAAGAGCATAAGGCGATATTTGAGAGAAGAAGGCGATTTCAGGCGTAACTTCATGAAGAAGGTGGGCAGGCGGATATACAGAGATAAGCTGATAGAGGACGACTGGTTGCGAGTAACGGCATTGGGGGGATGTCGAGAAGTTGGAAGGAATGCATTTCTGCTTTCTACGCCCGAGACGAGGATCTTAATTGACTGTGGAGTGAGTGTGGGCTCGGAAGGCATGCCCTATTTATATGTACCGGAGGTGTCCCCGATAAGCAATTTAGATGCAGTTGTGATAACACATGCACATCTCGATCATTCGGGTCTTGTACCACTCCTATTTCTATACGGTTATGATGGACCGATATACATAACTCAGCCAACGAGGGACCTTATGGCTCTTCTTCTGCTTGACTATATAGAGGTCTCAGCGAGAGAGGGTAAGAAGATACCGTATAAATCAGCCATGATAAGAGATGCAATAAGGCATACGATTCCGCTGAAGTATGGTGAGGTGACAGATATCTCGCCCGATGTGAAGCTGACCTTTTACAACGCAGGGCACATATTGGGTTCAGCAATCGCCTATTTCCATATGGGGAATGGATATGGATCCCATAATATTGTATTCACAGGAGATATAAAGTATGAACGTACCTTCCTATTTGACCCTGCATTCAATGCATTTCCCAGGCCGGATACGTTGGTTATTGAATCCACATATGGTGGTCCGAATGATCAACAACCCTCAAGGCGAGAGGCAGAGAGGAACCTGAAGGACGAGATAGAGCGAACGATAAAACGGGGTGGCAAGGTAATAATACCGGCATTCGCGGTTGGACGTTCTCAGGAAGTGATGATAGCGCTTGAAGGCATGCAGCTGGATGTGCCAGTGTATTTAGATGGCATGATATGGGAGGCGACATCTGTACATACTGCATATCCAGAGTATCTGAACAGGAGTTTGAAGAATTCTATATTTCAGGGTGAGAATCCTTTCCTATCCGATATCTTCGTGCAGGTGGATGACGCAGATAAGCGTAAGGAGGTAATAGAGGAGAAAGAATCTTCAATTATACTCGCTACTTCAGGCATGCTCAATGGTGGACCGGTTCTGGAATACCTGAAGGAACTTGCCGCCGATGAGAAGAATACACTTATATTCGTTGGCTATCAAGCAGAGGGTACATTAGGGCGGAGGATACAGAAGGGCTGGAATGAGATTCAGTTATCAGATGCAGGGAAGATGAGAAATATAAAGATAGGGATGGATATAAGGACAGTGGATGGCTTTTCGGGTCATTCAGATCGTAATCAGCTGATTGAATTTGTGAGAGGGATTCGACCACTGCCTTCAAAGGTGATATGCATGCATGGAGAGAATAACAAATGCATGGCACTGGCGAGCGGGATACACAAGAAATTTAATATAGAGACAACGGCACCGCAGAATCTGGAGACTCTGAGATTGGTATAAGAAGAAAGAAGAAGAAAAGATAAAGGTAAGGGTGTGAGAGAAGATGGCAACCATGAGAGAGAGAATGGAGAGGATGAGTATAGGGAAGCGGATAAGGATGGAGAGGATAGTGGACCGGAATAGCGGTAGAAGTGTTATTGTGCCGATGGACCATGGTGTGACCTCAGGTCCGATATACGGCTTGACGGACATGAAACAGGCGGTGAATGCAATAGCAGAGGGTGGAGCGAATGCGGTTCTTCTCCATAAAGGTATTGTGATCGCGGGGCATCGGGGCTATGGTAAGGATATAGGGCTTGTGATTCACCTCTCAGCAAGTACATCTCTGGGTCCAGACCCACTGGCGAAGGTCATGGTGGCGACGGTGGAAGAAGCGATCAGGCTGGGTGCAGATGCGGTATCAATGCATGTGAACGTGGGTGCGGAGAGCGAGCCATGGATGCTCGAGGAGCTCGGGGAGACGGCGATGATATGTGAGGAATGGAGCATGCCTCTCCTGGCGATGATGTACCCTCGGGGTAAGAAGGTGAAGAGTGAACATGCCCCCGAGATGGTGATGCATGTGGCACGTGTAGGCGCAGAGTTAGGTGCTGACATCATCAAGACGAATTATACCGGTGATCCCGATACATTCAAAGAAGTGATACGGAGTTGCCCGGTACCAGTGATAATAGCCGGCGGACCAAAGGCGAATACAGATGCAGAAGTACTGAGGATGGTAGAAGATGCGATTTCTGCAGGTGCTTCAGGGGTATCAATAGGAAGAAACGTCTTCCAACACGCGAATCCTACGAAGATGACAATAGCAATAAGTAAGATAGTACATGAGGGTATCACGGCTACAGAGGCGATGGAGATGTTGAAGTGAAATACTTACAGTGATAATAACCTAATAACCCTCAAATGGATTCATACAAGATTATACTTATATTTTATTTGTTCCTTATATACTGGTTTATTATAGTATTTCTCGACAGGCGAGGGTTACTGAAGCGATACAATATCTCTTTATACGGTCCTATTCTACAGATAAGAGCGGTCAGAGGTGAGAGATTACTGGAGAGGCTGGGTACAGTAAGACGTTTCTGGCGAGCATACGCTAATATTGGTACTGTTCTGATGATTATGGCGATGGGTTTTATGTTCTTTCTTGTGATCAATGGTGCGTTCACAACGTTTATGATGAGACCGGAGCCAACAGAGTTGAACGAGCCAAGGAACTGGCTGCTTATCCCCGGCTTGAACACTTTTATACCTATGTGTGCATGGATAGGCTTTGTAGTTGCGATGATAGTACATGAGCTATCGCATGGGATATTGAGCATTGTGGAGCGAATAAAAGTGAAATCGATGGGGCTTCTGCTTCTGTTAGTGCCGATAGGAGCATTTACGGAGCCGGATACTGAGCAGCTCTTCGGCACACCGAAGGGCACAGGTGATAAGAAGGTAGCATCAGCACATGAGAGGACGCGTATCCTTTCCGCGGGTGTGATGGGTAATTTCGTCATTGCTATCCTCGCATTTCTCATCTTCTTCGGTATTCTCTTCTCCATTCAGCCTGTCGGTGAGAATGTGCTTTATGTTTATAACGTAGCCAATGGTAGTCCAGCAGCAGAATATGGTATAGAACCACGTTCGTTCATCACGGCGATGGATGGAGAAGGAAGAGTGAGCGTAGAAGAGCTGAACGACAGACTGAAGAAAGGTAAAGCTGTTTCTCTCACCATTCTGGATAGAAATGGCGATAAGAAGGCGATAGTGGTGCGAGGTGAAACGAATGAGGGCGTAACAGTGGTGTTTGTGGAGAAAGGCAAGCCAGCAGCGAAAGCAGGTATCAAGGAGGGTATGACCATAATAAAGATGGATAACCAGAGTATAAGGAGTTATGAGGATTTCCTCTCTTTCATGAACGATACAGTGGCGGGCGAGGAGATAAAAGTGTGGACGAAGAGGGGGGAAGTATTTGAGATCAAGTTAGAGGAATCGCCATATTATGCGAGCCGTGGTTATCTGGGCGTTGGTGTTGCCAATTGTGCGCTGGGCATGACGGTATTGGAATTTCCAACGAGAACTTACCTGGAGAATCTCCGGGACATACCTCGTATGCTCTTCAAATCGCCTGCCAGCTTGCTGTTATTGATGAGTTTGCCTGTGCTACCACTCAGCATGGGAGGGTTCAGCACTTTTAATCCATTGTTATCGCATTTATACACGCCTGTGGGGGTGGCATCCGTTTTTGGTGCTGGTATCTTCTCAATTGCCGATGTGCTGTTCTGGATAGCCTGGATAAATTTCTATGTGGGATTATTCAACTGTCTGCCAATGTACCCACTGGATGGCTACTATGTATTCAAGGAGGTACTGAATCCAATGCTGAGGATGGGAATAAAGGAAGAATCGAAGAAAGAACTGGTTTTAAAGACCATCGCTATCATCACTGCTGTTATCATCTTTTTATCGATTGTATTCATGTTAGTTGCCCCTTTCGTCTTTGAGCTCCTCTAATGCCTTATCATTATCTTTATCTTTATCTT
>JAGGRR010000039.1 GCA_021159465.1 Methanophagales archaeon | reverse complement strand
GCATTCCCTGAGCCGTTGGCATCAACGGTTGGCATGCCGATGCCACGCAGGATGAGCCGTTTTGTGACGTTTACATTTTCCATGTATGTTCCAGCATCAACTTCGATTGTAGCTCCGTCTTTTGTGTCCGGGTCATCTATTGCAGCTTGAATCGTTGAGAAGTTCTCACCTGTATCTATGTTGTGGACTGGACGTTTCGCTACAGATTCTCCTACCAACCGTATCGCCGGTATCCAGTTGGTGTACGAACGCCCATTCGCATCCACGAACGAAGTGCAGTTAATTATCCCCATCCCTCCTTTCGCTTCCACTACAGGAGCGTGATGAATCTGTGGATACGAAGCTGTCTTTGTCGTGTAATAGTAAGTATGATTCGCGAGCATTGTGAAAGCGGGGAACGAGACATTATGCCAGTCGCTGGCGTAACCATTCCAGTGCCCTTCCGTTATCTTTTCTGTTCTATTCGGGTCATGATAAAAAGCAACATATTCTGTATGCCCGCCTGTGCCCGGGCATGGATAAGTGTAAAGCTTGGATATATTGTATATAGTCACGTATGGCGTTATCGTGCCGTTGTGTGTGCCTGAAAAGCTCGGGTATGGGTTGGCTGGCGTTCCAGTGTCGAAGGCGAGCGCTGTTGGTACTTCCGGCGCTTCAAGCGTGATATTAAAATCGAAAACCCCACCGCGGTTTATATCTTCCGAAGTTACTTTGTGAGATGTAATATTTAATTGACTTCCATCTGGGCTCTTGATATCAAACAGCAACATCTCACTCGCATTCACATCGGTTCCATTCACAAGCACGAGTTGGTAATAGTTGGAACTTTCATTCGTCTCAGCCTCCCACTCCGCACCGCTATTCAAATTTGTTATGTTAATCATGGGGGTTTTCGCGCTCGCTGCCATCGTCATAAAAAAACGTATCCATGAATCACGAAAGGTGTTGTGGGCGTCGGCTGCGCAAGCACGGATATCGCTGCACACAGCCCTATTATGCACAACAGAGCGAGTTATTTCTTTGTTTTGCTCATCCTCTCCATCGCCCTTTCGCCTCCCCCTCCCCCACACACACTTTTGGGTCTTTCGCCTTCTAAAAACTTCCCTCAATCTCCCCGTTTTCCAGCCCTTCACCTTATTCAGGTATTGGTGAAGCCGCAGCTTCTGCTCTCCTATCTCCTTAAATTCCCCGTCCTCCTCCTTTTCCAACTCCAAACCTCCCTCAGTTTCAATTTCACTATCACCGAACAGAATCTCCGCTAAATACTCCATATCGCTCATATCCTGCTCATACCATCTGCTCCTGACCAACGTGATTGTATACCCTACCAGTCCAGTTGCGAGTCCAACAACCGTTGTCCCGAAAGCAACAATCAGATTATCAGCTAATGTCTTTACATCGCCACCCGCGAGCGCGAGCAACGCGGGTCCCATCGGTATCAGCGTGCCCATCAGCCCCAGCATTGGACCCGCACGAGTTACAAACCGCGACTTCTCCAGTCGCTTCATCATATCGGTCTCCAGATCCTGCAGTAACTTCTCTACCCTGGCTTGCATAAGCTTCCTGCTCGCAAACAAGCCCCTAGATTTCGAGATTCCGTTGATGAACTCGTGTACGTAATACGTGGAACATGACTTCCTCAACACCTCAAACGCGCCATCCAGGTCGTTCGCATTCAGTAGTGCTCGCGTTTTTAAAGCGCCTTGCTCAAGCGAAGTAAAATCCCGGCGCCTCACACGCCATTCATAAAGAAAACCGCCAAACGCGATCATACTCCATGAAATTAATATAAACAGCAGGATTATTACAGGATACAATAAATTCGTTGAGAGCAGGTATATCCCTTTCTGCGCCCCCAGCTTAAATAGCCCCAGTGCTCCACTTATGTCCATTGTCCATCCTCTCTCACCGATGATAACACTAATCAGCTTTATAAGAATAAAATTTGTTTTTATAAATCTATCATTTATATTTAACATATAGGTATCAATTATTAGACATAGACGATAGCAACATATTATGACAGATATCGACACCGATAGTAATAACAATAACAATA
>JAGGRR010000038.1 GCA_021159465.1 Methanophagales archaeon | reverse complement strand
CTGATACTGAATATACAGGTGAATGCAGGATATGCTCGGTGTAGGTATAAATTGAAAGAAGAAGAAAAAATAAGCTAAGCCAATCATCAATCATCCCTGATCTCTGATTGGCCTGGCTTAATGCTTAATTAAAATTTGGGAAAGTTTATAGGGTTCACATCAATGTCATAGCTGAACTGCACCATGTCTTTCGGGATCATCTCGAGCTTCCATTTTCCGTTCTCTGGATTCTCTATATCATACAGTACTGTATATCTCTTGTATACTCTACCTGACCCCGATTTGTACATTTCTCCCTCAATGGTAGCGGGTATCATCACCACGCGAGGTCCCCAGTAATCGTATGCATCAACGTATCCCGATATGTGAGTGGAGGTTGTATCAGGCGCTATCTCCTGACCGGACGGGCGGTACAAATGCACTGTTAAGTCCTCTTCCCCGGTTTCAAATTGATACCCACCTGTGCTCCACGTTACCGTGACAACCACTCTCGATGAGTTTTGGGGTACATAGAACTCTTCTGTTACGGGTTCATTCAGCAGCCTGTACACCTGGATGGAATAATATTCCACCTGTTCGACGCTATTCTCAGGTCTAACGGCAAGCATACCTTTATAGAAGCCTGCATCTACATCATCGGGGATAGTAACCGATATCTGAAATTCTTCTGACTCACCAGCAGCCAGTGTCAGCTCCGCTGGCTTCACAGATACCCACTCGGGTTTTATCACCCTGCCTATCATGTACCCGTTCTCCGATATTGGTACAAGTTCTACCGTTATATCCTCGTCGCCATTATTCGTCAGGGTTCCATTAAAGAGTATCGTCTGTCCTGGCTTTGCGTATGATGACGACGACGATATCCGGATGTCAATGTAAGTTTTCGGCTCTGGTGGTGAAGGTATTGATGTTGGTGTTGGTGATACGCCATCGTCAGTCTCTGAAACTGCTGGGTGGTAGATCCGCGGTAGCATTTTTACCCAATCTCCGCTTCCGTAATATGCCTGCTTTGGTATCCTTTCAAGCGGTGGCGAAGCATATGCGAGTGCAACACCTGCGAGCAACATTGCAACCATTACTATAGCCACTATACTTCTACTTTTCTTCATCTTTCTATCACCTCCTTCATCTTTTTTAATGTGAGGCTGTGACTATATAAAACTTTCTGCTGGATAAATTAGATTATCTTATCCATGCCTTTTGTAAAACTTGCGTTTCAATATCTCCTTCTCATAGCTCACTATAAGCTCCACAAGGTGCTCATTCACCTCACTTTCATGCTTCAGAATCTCTCTCGCATCTTCTATACTCAGTCCTCTACCGGCGAGTGCGAGCAGAGCGGCTTTACCATAACGGGCAATCAAATCAGCAGATTGGTTCGCTTCCACAACCATGCTTTTTTTCCTTCTTATCTCACGCCTGACTTCTTCCTCATCCGCTTTCAATGCTCCTATGCGCGTTGAATCACATTCTGGACACTTGAGCCTGAACTCTTCACCAATATCATTTATTCGCTTCACCGCAAGAAAACGAAGACAATTTGTACATACAAACGTCAGTTCTTCATCCAGTAACCTCGCGAGCACATATTTCATAATGATGCGATGCATCCGTTGCGGAGGTATCAGCTCATAGCCACTTATCATCGCTGGTATGCTCGCTATGGGACTGCACTCCTCAGATATCAGCAGTGCTATCTTCAGCTCGCCCATATTCACTTGCTTTAATACTTCTGCTGTCAGCTCTATATCAATATCTTTATCCTTCGATTCTCTAATCGCTTCTTCAAATACTGCAGAGCCTTCAAAGCCCCTTATCAGGCTCTCCAGGTCGAGGTCGGTCAGTGATGCGTCTCTTGATATTGCACCAAACCGCCTTGCCACATGGATAAACCTCCTCTTGAATAACCTGCTCCTGAGCAATGCCCTCAATGCCTGCTTCTTTATATCATCACTGCCACTCGTGCTCAACTCGTGAATAATCGCCTCAACATCTTCCAGAGCCAGCTCTGTCCTCAACGATATCCGATAAGGGTCCTGCTGCACACCGACAGGCGTGCCTGTCCGGTCAGATATAAGAGTGGCGAGCAGCATACCCAGTGTTCTATTCACGCGCAGACCAGAAGCGCAATGCAGAATTATAAATTCATTGCATCTCTCGAGTGTCAGTTGTTTATCTGTTGGCACAGGATAGCCACGCTCCACCTGCCGTGACACCTCATCAATAGCACTGAGCGCCACGTCTTTACTGCAGGGATACTTCTTTGTTAGTTCTTCCGCTATCGCATCAATGCCAACGCTTCTTTCAAGCTCCTCTGCTACTTTACGTCTTAGCTCTCCCACCTCATTCGCAACGGCATAAGGTACAGGAATCTCCTCACCCACCCAGCTTGGTACCGACCCGGTTGGGTCTTCCTCCTCCTTCACATATATCCGGTCGCCATAGAGATGCAGTATCTTCCACACACGACCGCTCTCAATGAACTTGTTCCCGGGATTCCCGTACTCAGCGACGAAAGCCTCATCCAAAACGCCCACAGGATTATCACTACTCTCTTCAATGACAAGATAGTGCTTCTCCTCTGGAATCATGGAGAGATGCTCAAAATAATAGCTGTATAACGGCTTTATCCGCTTTGGACGCGCGAATACTCTATCTGATGCTGAGAACCATACGAGCCTTGGAATCCTGGAATGCATGTATTGCAACACAGAGACCAGTTCACGCTCCTCAAGCTCGCTATATGGGTACGCCCTCCTTATCATGCTCAAAGCTTCGTCAAAACTCCAGCTACGTTTCAGCATGAGTAAACCCGCAATTTGATGCGCCAGCACATCGAGTGATTTCATTGGTATCTCAGCAGGCTCCAGCTCTTCCGCAAGTGCACGCCGACAGATCACAAGAGCCTCAAGAGCATCGTCAGAATCCTGAACTATTATTGCACCTGAAGCGATACCGCCTATCTTGTGCCCGCTTCTCCCTATACGCTGCAATAGCCGCGTCACCTGCCTTGGCGAATTATACTGGATGACAAAATCCAGTCGCCCAACATCAATTCCCAGCTCTAAAGAGCTTGTACAGATGATACCGTGCAGTTTTCCTTCTTTGATGCCCCTCTCTGCAGTGATACGTGATAGTTTGGATAGCGAGCCATGGTGGACTCCGATAGGGAAGTTCAGGTCCCAGACGCGGAACCTGCTACCGAGAATTTCAGCCAGTGAGCGCGTATTGGTGAATATCAATGTGGACTTATGCTCCTCTATTAGATTCCTTATCATTCGTAATCGTGCTGCGACCTCAGGGTATGTATAGAGCTCATTTGCGAGTTTGTAGTCTTCTGAGATGACTTCTGGATAATAGACCTCAATCTGCATTGACCTCGAGACCGGAACATTGACGACCTCGCAATCACGTTCAGTATCGGTGCCCACGAGGAATCTCGCCACTCGCTCGGGTGAGCCGATAGTAGCAGATAACCCGATGAGTTGGAAATCACCCCTCTTCAGGTACCGAAGCCGTTCCAGTGCCAGTGCCAGCTGTGAGCCGCGCTTATCACATGCCAGTTCGTGTACCTCATCCACAATCACCCATTTAACCGAAGCGAGGTGCTGACGCATTATCCTGCCAGTTAAGAGTGCCTGTAAGGTCTCTGGTGTGGTAATCAGTACATCGGGCGGCACCATCGCCTGCGCCTCTCTCTCCTTTGTTGTTGTATCACCATGCCGCACACCGAGCCGTAAGTCAAGTCTTTTACACCACCATTGCAATCGCAGGAGCATATCACGGTTCAAAGCTTTCAGTGGTGTTATGTAAAGTACTTTTATGCCATGTGGCTGGGGCTTCTCACGAATTAATGCATCAGCAACCGGCAGGAATGCCGCTTCTGTCTTGCCACTCGCCGTCGGTGCTATCAGCAATACGTTCCTTCCCGCCATTATCAGTGGTATCGCCTTTATCTGTGACTCTGTAGGAGTGGAAAAGCCCTTATCCGCAATGGCTTTCTGGATAGGGATAGAGAAGTAAGAGAACACCCCTGATTGCATAGTCATAGTCTTATAGCCCTGGGAGGAGTGAGGAGAGTAAGCCCCCTTCTGTTTCCGCAGCATTTATCTATGCGCCCTATACGATACGGGCTTGCACCCACGAGGTTGGTCGTTCCATCCGCAGCCATACGACCTCATCCTCTCAGAATCATCGCATAGGTATGGTGCGGTATCGTTTCTATACCAGAGCCAAGACTCTCGCCTTATGCCCTCTCGGCATTCGTGTTTTTTATGGTGGGGGGACTTTCCTCAGCCTTCGTTCAAAGATAAGGAGAAGACCGGCAGCTGCCCTTCCTCTCTCCTCCCCTAATAATATTCTATCTGGGGCATAAATAATTTTTAGGAATAAGGAATAAAGAGAGGGGAGGAAAAATAAGAAAAAAATAAAGTTTTGTCCAGCTCCAAGTACAGCTACACTTACAGCTTACAGCTTACAACTACTTACTTACCCCCGATGATGGGTATAAGACCATCGACTTTATCCCCGCCTATCCTCGAAGGAGCTCTGTTATTCTGACCCTTCCTGTTGTACATACCACCAAACACCCATTTCGGCTCCACACCGGTCAGTATCGCTGTTACCCTCACTTTGCCATCGAAATCGTCATTTATACGCGCGCCCCAGATCACATTTGCGTCTGGATTCAGGTCATAGGTGAGCAACTCCACGATATCGTTCGTCTCTTTCAACTGCAAGTCTTCACCACCGGTGATATGGATAAGAGCACCCCTTGCACCCTGGTAGTCTGCTTCCAGTAGCGGGTGACTGAGTGCATCAGAAACAACAGCTTCTGGTTTGTTATCTGACTTCGTCGTCTCACCCACGAGCATAACTGCGACACCGCCCTCAGCCATCACCGCAGTTAGATCAGCGAAGTCGAGGTTAACGAGCGATGGTTTTGTTATCGTCTCTGTGATGCCCTGGATCGTGGTGGCGATGAGCATGTCCATCACCTTAAAAGCTTCATTCACCGGTCTGTCACCTGCATGCTCCAGTAACTTGTCATTTTCAAGCACGATAACTGTATCTGTCGCCTTTCTCAACTCCTCTATCCCTTCTGCTGCTCTCTGCCTCCTCCTTCTCTCTGCAGCGAACGGGAAAGAGACCATAGCGACAACAATCGCACCCTCCTCTTTCGCTACCTCAGCAACAACGGGCGAAGCCCCCGTACCTGTTCCACCACCCATTCCGGCGGTCAGGAATACGAAGTTCTTACCGGTTACCAGGGCTCTTAGCTTCTCTTTATCCATCTCTGCTGCCTTCCTGCCCACTTCCGGTGAACCGCCAGCACCCAGACCACGAGTAAGCGACTTCCCGATCAAGAGCTTCGTCTTGCACTCTATCGAATCCAGATGTAGCTTGTCGGTATTTATAGCTACTCTGTCCACACCGTTCAGACCACCAAGCAACTCCAACCTGTTCATTGAATTGTTCCCCGCACCACCGACGCCAACGATGGCGAGCTTCGGTACGCCAAACAATTCGTCCTCTTCGGCTGTAACAGCCTCAGGATATCCTATCATCTCTTCTCGCATCTTATTTTTTCACCACTGAATTCTAAAGAAGGGATGGTTATATAAAAGTTTCTATACCAGGACAATCATATAAATAACTTTCGTTATAGAATCGCTTCTACGCCCCACTTCGATTTTATTGCTACCGCGAGCATCTGCGGCACATAAAAGCAATACCAGAGGGAATGGATGACGGAAGCGACGTTGCTACCCGCTCCTTTCATGGATATGACGCTGCGAAATATCGCACAGGAAAGGGTCTGCTGGGTGGAAAGCGAGGGAAGGATCGAGGATTGATGAAGAATTGCAGGTACGTGTAGGAAGAGCTATAGAAGCGCCGGATGAAGGGGGCATTTAGGCGATATGGATATAGTATAGACCTGAAAGTGAAAGCGATATTATTATATTTGTGGGCGCATGAGGGAATTGGATATCTTTAAGCCTATGTTCCATTTCCCGGAACACCTGTTCCATTTTCTGGAACGCCTGTTCCACCTTGCTATTTTATGCTGTTCCAGCCGAGGTTCGTATGGAGTGCCTTAACGCCGAAGGTGCGTGGCGTAGCGCTCCTTAGGAGGTGAATGTGGAAAAGATGAAGAAAAAAGCAACAGTTTTGCTTGCCCTGATAAGCATGTCAGTGTTAGCAATTGGATTGGTAAGCGGTATAGCTACGAACGTTCCACAACCAATAACCGTGGATAGCCAAAAGAAGGTACTAATAGGAGGAAGCCAGATAAGCCCGGGAGAAATAAAAGGGCTCTTGGCTGCTGAGAGTGGCGCGGATATGAATGCTTTAACGGCAAGTATGGACATCAAAGAGTTTTTCAGAGAAGCAAGCGAATCAACTGTGCCATTAGAGATAGATTCGGAAGATGGAGGTCTCTACGCAGAGGGAATCAAATATGAGGTAGGAGAGGCTAAAGAGATAGATGCAGAGGCAAAGGGCTCAATACCAATATCGGGATACGTATCGGCTGGTACTTATGATAGCTGGGGACCAATTTATCTAAGCGCAGGAGAATGGGTCAATGTGGCTATATCTCATAACCCGCCAAATATAGATGTATTGCTCGGGTTTATCAACTCTACTGGAGTAGGCGAGGGGATAATTGACTACGACCACAACGGTGTTGCTTCCTTCTGGTATCAAGCTCCTGCCACTGACTACTATTACGCTATTGTGGTGGCGCCAGATGGTGGCTTCTCTTACCAGGGATATATAACTTGGTGAGAAGAGGGGTGTGCAAGCTGGGCGCATGCATGAAATCGGTGAAAAGGTTTCAGGGGTAGAAAGGTGCAAAAACTTAACGTACTTTTTCCCCTATCTATTTTTTCATCTTTGCGCTTCTTTGTAGAATCGGAATTGGAAATAATTTTTTGTAGAATAAAAAGGGATATAAAAAGATGAAAGAAAAAGGCATTGCCATACTGGTGGTATTGGCATTAATAGGAGTGGGTATGGCTTCCGCTTCCGTTGGATTAATGATGAGAAGAACAGGAGCGCCTCATGAGGATGTATGGATGTATCAGAACCCACTGAAACCACCGAAAATATCACCGAAAATGCAAGTGTCCATGCTTACCGAAGAAGAAAGACAGAACGCCATTCAGATTGCAAAGCAAAATGAAACCGTGAAAGAATACTTAGAACGGGGATACAAGATGCTCGGTATAAGTTCAACTTTTGGCAATATATCAGGTCGTGAAACAGCGATAACAGATGTATATGTCACCCTTAATAAGGATAAAGACTGGGTATTCGCAAATGTAAACCTGAGCGAAGAGAAGGTCACAGGAATACTCAAGTCACGTGGAGAGATTGCAGGGTTTGAGATGCGAAAAGGTAAAATTAAAGCTGTGAACGAGACCGAGATAAGAATAGCAATTGGAGATAGGGAAGGGAAGTTGATAAGGGCGCCGGAAGTGCGGGAATTGACCGAAGAAGAGTGCGAAAAAGCACGAGAAATTGCCCTCTCCGATCCTGAGGTGCAGAACATCATAAACGGAAAGAGCTACGAGCTGAAAATAAGACCAGCGAGTGTAATTATAACAACCGAAGCAGGAGAGGTGGAAACGAAATTTAACGGTGCATCAATAATGTTCGAGCTGGAAGATGGAACGATATACTTCGTGCATGTAGACCTTGAGAAAGGGAAAGTCATAAGGATAAGTCCGCCGCTCTATCGCCACCGATGAATAAATAGATTACGGGATGAGCAAGATGGTGAAGCTTGCCTAAAACTCTTGTGCGATGCCACAATGCATGTGCCCGAAGGGATTAGAATCCTTGACTGCCTGGTATCTCACAATGCCGCGGGAGCAGAGAATATTTCAGAGATATTTATAAAGTCGGGTGATGCTAAGACGCTGTATTTAGAGTTCGTCCCACCTTATAACGTTGAAACCGGCGAGTATAACCTCGTAAGCATCGTTGAATCATCCACGATGTGTATGAACAGAATCTGACGTTGAAGAAGCTTTCATTGCTTTTATTTCTTTTAGTTCATCCTCCGTAAAGTATTCTGTCCATTTCACCGGCACTATCACTTCCGTTATCCCTCCTCCGACAACTTCCTCCTCCATTCGCACCATATTCGCATCTACCAATCTTCTTACGGATTGTATGACCTTGCTTATGGAACAATTCAGATGCTTTGAAATCTCGTAAATAGTGCAGTGCGCGTGACTGCATATGAAATTATAGACCATCCAATCGGTTTCCAAAGCATCCTCCCCTGATACTACTTCTACCTTTGCCTGCACCCCGGTCATAGCTATATATTATGTTTGTCTTGCTACTATTTAAGCATTCTGATTATATTTAGAAAAGCACCCATGTTGAACGAGATAGAAATTGCAGTATTGATCAGTATTTGCCATAAAACCAAGATGAGCAAGAAAGTACACATTCCCAAGCAATATTTTTTAAATAGATTCAAAGGTAGAAAGCGTGTATATGCAGAAAAGGCATTACTCAGTTTAATTAAGAAAGGATATGTGATAAAACATCCAACCAGAGGAGAGATGACTTATCAACTCACGGATTTTGGTAGAAAGGAGTGTATGAAATTTGCGGGAAGCTGATACATACCATTTGCATAAATGCGCTCTATACATGCGCCATTTGCCAATCAAAAAGCTCTCCACGGTGTTCTGTAACTTGTTCCGTTCCCCGGAACACCTGTTCCATTTCTTGGAACACATGTTCCACTACTTTATTATATGCTGTTCCAGCCGAGGTTCGTATGGGGTGCTTTAACGCCGAGGTGGCGTAGCGCTCCTTAGGAGGTGAGCGCGAAAAGGATGAAGAAACGAAGAAAAGAAATCGGTATAAGCGTGCTGCTGTCGGCTACGCTACTCGTAGCAATAGTGTTTGTGCCAATTGCGGGTGCACAGGGAGATCCAGTAAATTCGAGAGATTTAGCATCACACTACCAGAATACTAACTGGAGCACCGTACAATTGTTAGCTACAAGTTATTCCAGTAGTATAACAGACGAAGTATTTTTCCTTAAAAAGGGAGATACAGTGAAATATCTGGAAGTTATAGATGATGGTGACGACCTACAAATAAAAGAACTTAGCCCATCCATTATAAGTTCCGTAAGGAACGAAGAGGTGCTATCTACAAAATATGTGCAAGATGGAAGAGATGTAGCAGAAACCGTCAGAATTTCTGGTGAGGACTACTACGAAATCCATGGCACAATCTTATCGGTCACTGTTAAACAT
>JAGGRR010000037.1 GCA_021159465.1 Methanophagales archaeon | reverse complement strand
CAGTAACTCCTGACTTGAATTACTGGGACTGCCCGAGGCATCAGGAAATCATAGATGAAGTGATGTATAAAACCCTTCTTTCAAAAAGAAAGCTTTACCAAAGAAATATCATAGTTTATATACAATAAAAATAAAAAGAAAAAGAGAAAAAAGAAAGAGATTACTCCATCACTTTCTTCAATTCCGGGATTATCCGCGGATACCCGACCGCCATGATGTGACAACCAGCAGCAGGTGTATCCTTGAGATGCTCCAGGAACTCTGTGAAGAACTCTACGTTTACCCGGTCCACCTCCTCCTTACGCTTCTCCTTGTCCTTTATCTGTTTCGTCGCCTTCATATTCTGTAAATAGTCTGGTGGCACATCGACACCAGCCACATACTTATCGAAGAAATCAGCCTGTGCATATGTCTTCGCAGGGAATATCCCAACCAGAACCGGAATATCAACCTTCCCCAGCTCCTTAAAGAATCTGTCCAGAACTTCCGTATAGTATACCACCTGGGTTTGGATAAACTCAGCACCCACTTTTATCTTCCGCTTCACTTTCGCTATCTCCGCCTTCAAGACCGCAGCTCCAGGCGCCGCTGCTGCTCCCACATGCAGCTTCGGAGGATTGTGTATCTCGTTACCGCCGAGGTCCTTCCCCTCGTCCACCACTTTCCTTATCAGTGCAATCAGAGTTGTAGAATCAAGGTCAAAAACAGGCTTCGCATCCGGTGTGTCACCAAGTGCGACATGGTCGCCAGTCAAAGCAAGAATATTCCGCAGTCCTAGGACACCAGCACCAAGTATGTCAGAGAGAAGTGCATTGCGATTGCGATCCGCACATCTGAGCTGGTAGATGCATTCCATACCCGTCTCCTGCTGTATCTTATACGATGCTGCCAGACTACTGACATAAGCGAAACTCTGTGGATTGTCCGTAACGTTACATGCGGTTACCAACCCCACTAACTCCCTCGCTGCTTTTATCGGCTCTTCTACATCTCCCGCTTTCTCTGGCTCTAATTCGCCTGTGAAGACGTATTTCCCCTCCTTCAACTCCTTCATCAACTGGCTATACACCTCGTCACCCATCTTCTTCTTTCACCTCCTCCTCTCACTCCTCTTCATACTCAGGTCCCCCAAACAGGGTCAAATAAGAAGGTAGAGAACCAAGTATCGCCCTCATCGGATTCACCGGCTCTTCTATTGTGAACAGACGTGGACGTTTTGCTTTGCTCCACGCATGTGGGTCTCTCATCTCTGTAAACCTGTCCAGCTCACCCATCTTCTCCATCCGCTCGTATATCTTCACCCATGCACAATCCTTCTCGGGGTCCACCTCGCACTTACCATCCTCCCTCACACCACCACAAGGTCCGTTCATCAATCCCTTCCCGCAAGCAGTGAGGGGGCAAATGCCTGCGGTCTTTCCAAGCTCGCATTGCCCGCATGACTGGCATGTCTCCTTGAATTTCGTAGGTCCGCCACCCACCAGCCCCAGCGCGTCATTAGCAGGAATTACCGGCTTCGTAACTCCTATCTTATTATCTATATATTCACACACTACCTGTACTCCATCACCACAACTCATCATCAAAACAGCATCAGCTGCTTCAATAGCTTTTCTCTTCTTCTCCAGGAACTTTGAACTCATATCAATCTCACAGGCTGATATACCCAGCGGTAGAATGACCTCGGTGACTTCCTTACCCTCTTTTCTTAGTCTCTCTGCCATCTCCTTCACCGCTTTCTTGTCCCCTGTATGGTAGAAAGTGGCACAACCGCCACAGCCTACAGCTACTATCTTCCGTTTACCATCGAGATAACCCAGAATCTCCTCCATTGGCTTCTGCTCTTGTGCAATCATTTTATAGAATATACCTCCGTTATTATTTCCACTATGGAGAATATATAAGCTTTTCTATTTTACAGTGGTTATAAACGCCTCAAACGTCCGAAAATGATACTTACTAACCACTGCTAAGTACGTGAGCAGCCATCACATACGAGCAAAGAGTCTGAAAATCGTGTATGCGTGCTAAAATCCAACTTATATTTTTTATTGTATATGAAGTATTAAAGTATGATATTTCTTTGGTAAAGCTTTTTTTTGAAAGTAAGGTTTTTATATACGTAATGAATTTCAAAATTAGCATAACACATGAATAAGGGCACATCTTTCGCTTTCGCTCCAGCATCCGAGAGTCAGATAACGAGTGCGATTGTGGCTGGGTTTGCAAAAGAGTTTGAGCGATATGTGGAGAGTGAAGTCATCATTGTTGGTGGTGGACCTTCAGGCTTGATGGCTGCGAGGGAGCTGGCATCCAGGGATGTCAAGGTGCTGCTGATAGAGAGGAATAACTATCTTGGTGGAGGTTTCTGGCTTGGGGGGTTCTTGATGAATAAGATCACAGTAAGGTCGCCAGCGGAAGAGATCCTCAATGAGCTGGGAGTGCCCTACGAGGAAAGCGAAACCGAAGGGCTATTTGTCTCTGATGCCACACACGCATGCTCGAAGTTGATTGCAGCAACCTGCGATTCTGGTGCTAAGATACTGAATATGGTGACTCTGGATGATGTTGTGCTTCACGATGGGCTTGTATGTGGTGTCGTTGTGAACTGGACAGCGGTAACGACGCTTCCTGGTCCAATAGCCTGTGTTGACCCTGTCTCACTGGAATCGCAGTTAGTGATTGATGCCACAGGTCATGATGCAGTCGTGGTGAAGAGATTGGAAGTGCGAAAACTGCTCAAGACCAAAGGAGAGGGTGCAATGTGGGTTGATGCATCGGAGAATCTCGTGGTGGAGCATACCACAGAATTTTATCCCGGGTTGATAGTCACAGGCATGGCTGTATCAACAGCATTTGGGCTTCCGCGAATGGGCCCCACCTTCGGTGCCATGCTGCTGTCAGGTAAGAAGGCTGGAGAAATAGCATTGGAGAAGCTAAAGCGATGATAAATCCTTCAATTTACTATTTACGTTTAGAACAGTCTCTTCACATATACATCCTCATAAATAGGACCCCGGGGCGTGAGAGTGCTCTTCTTTAATTTCACCGCGTTCACCTGCATCTCTCCCACCTCCACATCGCTCAGCTCTGCTATCTTCCTCATTAGCTGGTTTAACCCTGCGTCTGATTCAATCCGCTTCACACGGCAGATAGTGATATGAGGACTGAATGGCTGTTTCTCAGCAGGGAAGCCCAGAGCGACCATTCTCGTTTCCACCTGCTCCTGTAACGCCCTCAGCCCCTCCATGCCTTTGCCTATTCCTATCCACAGAACACGTATCTTCTTACGTGAAGCGGGAAAGAAGCCTGTACCACGCAGCACAATATTGAACGGTTCCATGTTTATGTTTCCCAATTCGCGTTTTATAAGCTCAACACGCTCTTCTGATACACTACCGAGGAACTTTAGCGTCTGATGCACCTGCTTCGGGTTGACGAACTTTAACTTTACGCCACTGAGCTCTCCAAATCGCTGCTCTATCTCTTCCACCTTCGCTCTTATACTCTCACTCTCAGAGAGGTCAACGGCAATAAAAGCCCTCATAGTAATTGTTTATTGTTTATCCTTTATCCCGCATCTTCAACTTTATCCTATCAAAAAACCCCCTCTGGTCCATTATCTCTCTTGTTGCGCCTGTTACGACCAGCTCAGCAGCCTTCAACTCCGTCACGGTCTTACAACCGGTTAAAAACATGGCAGCCTTCAACTCCTCGCCCATCTCCTCTATCCTCGCTATTACTTTATCGGCGCTCAAATCGCGCATCGCCAGCTTCAAAAACGGTAAAGCTGCACTGCACATATCAGCACCGAGAGCTATGCTCTTCGCAACGTCTAAACCATTCCTGATCCCGCCAGTAGCAATCACTGGTATCCCAAAACTACTGCACTCCACGATACTCTCGACCGTTGTGATACCCCAATCGTAGCCAAAAAGCCGCCCCAAGTGTTCCGAGAGCTCGTCTCCCTCTGCTTTCGCCCTGTATATCTCAGCAGCAGCTAAACTGGTGCCCCCAAAGCCACCAACATCTATCGCAGCAACGCCTGCATCCACTAACTTACGTGCTACGCGGTAGCTTATCCCTGCACCCGTCTCTTTCACTATCACTGGCGCCTTTATCTCGCTGCATACCTCCTTTATCGCATCAAGACAACCTCTCGCATCTACATTACCCTCGGGCTGGATAGCTTCCTGCAAGAAGTTCAGGTGTATCGCCACAGCATCAGCATCTATCATCTCTATGACCCTTTTAACGCCATCAACGCCATATTCCAGTAACTGCGGGGCACCCAGATTTGCATAGATGAAAGAATCAGGGGCAACATCGCGAACCACGCGGAAAGAATCTTCATGCTCAATACCCTCCAGTGCCGCTCGCTGTGAACCAACACCCATACCTATACCAAGCTGCTCAGCAGCCTCTGCAAGTACTTCGTTTATTCGCTTCGTCTCTGGATGCCCTCCGGTCATTGAAGCGATCATTATGGGTAAATTAAAAGAGAACCCAAGGAAATTGTTTTTCAGTTCTATCTCATCCTTCGCTATCTCCGGCAATGCAACATGAACAAGCTTAACGTCAGCAAAGCCATTTGTTCCCGCTTCTACCTCCTGCTCCATGCATATACGCAGTTGCTCTATCTTCCTCCTTGATGTTCTATTCTGATACATCATACCTCATTCAAGCGGGACCTTTGAGTAGCGACCTCCTGCGGCAGTGCTCCCTCACTATATCAGACCTGCTTATTATTCCTATTAGCTTCCTATCCCCTCCCCCTTTATTTCCATTTCCATGTCCTGGCATTACCACCGGCAACCGTCCAATATTATATTTGTCCATCTTATAAAGCACATCTTCCAGATATTCGTCAGGATACGCTACTATCACGTCTTTTGTACACATCTGACTCACCCGCTTATACACCGAGCCACTCTCCCTCGCCTCCTCCAGCTCCATTATCGTCGTTATTCCTATCAGTTTACCCGCCTTGTCTACAACAGGGTAAGCTATGTGCCCTGTCTTCTCCGCGAAGTAAAGTGCCTCTTTTACCGTCATATCACCAGGAATCGTGAGCACTTCCTTTGTATATGCATCCCTCACTCTTATACCCTCAAGCAGATCGACCATAAATTCTCGCTTGTGTGCTGGGGATTCCTTCCTTGTTTCGTATTGCCCCGGATAAATCGTTCTGCGTCCAACGAGTGAATATGCGGGGATGATGGCGAGTAATGCTGGCACAAATAATGTATAAGAGCCAGAGATTTCACAAACGATGAAGAGCGCAGTGAGTGGTGCATTAGCAGCGGCACCGAAGAAAGCAGCAGCGCCAATGAGTGCAAATACCCACGGGTTCTC
>JAGGRR010000036.1 GCA_021159465.1 Methanophagales archaeon | reverse complement strand
TATATAAGTTTCGATTTATTTATGAGAAGAAAAAAGAATAATTAAGCTTATCAATCTCTCCTCTGCATTCCCTATTTCACAAAAGAAGACAAATTAGCATATAATAGACTAGCATATAATAGATATGTTATATACAAAAGTTAAATTGGGAGTTATTTAAAATATTGAAAATAACCCCTCCTTTTTGGAAGCGATTGAAAAAGCAATGGGGAAATGAAACATTTAAAGATTGTTTCTTTTAAATCACGTCATATAATCTGAAAACAATGGAGAACTGTTTTTAATTTATAGAAGTTATTTTTCAAATTAGACAATTTTAACGACTTTGATTTTTAGGTTTATCATGACTTTTAAATTTGTGTTAAAAAACGTTACAATTTGAAAGCAATCGAAACATTTATCATATCTACATCTTAACCGTGTTAATACCATGACAAAAGAAGGATACACACATATTATAGTTCCAAAGGGTTTACATGAGATTTTGAAAAGGGAAGCGAAAGCAAGGGATATGAGTATATCCCAATACATAACTGAAATCTTATCACAGATTCAATCAATTAAAGGTTTAGTATCAGATGATTCGGGTATTAATACGTTAAAGAAGAAAGAAGAAAGTTCTAAATTAAATATTAGTGGGCTCGATGCGATTCGAACGCACGATCTCCGCCTCGTGAAGGCGGCGTCATCACCAGCTAGACCACGAGCCCTTTTTAATATATTAAACCATAAATATTATAATTAAAAATCATTTTCCCTATCCCATTCTACATGCTACATGAAACAGATAACAAATCTCGTAACTATTAACACGAGCTATTCGAAGAGTAAAGCAGCGAGGATTTTGATGCACGAGAGTTATGAGTGCCTGTTTATAGATTTCACACGAAATCAGGAGGGGTTTATAAGAGAGATAGCGCATGGCATAGCTCCTGAGTTGATAGTTGATGCTATGGAGCCAGAGGATATAGATATAAATCGCTATCGAGCTGCCATGCCATTATTCAAGTGCCTGCCAGCACTTGGGGACAAAGCTCTGTATTGTTACAAAGAGGATGCTTCGCTACTTCTATCTCGAGATGCGGCGGTGAGGATATTGATTTTAACAGCGAAGGCAAAGATGGGTAAGATAGAAGTAAGCGAATGGAAGGAGGTTTTGAAGGACGATATCTTTAATGAGCATGAATCGGCAGGTAGCGAAGCGGAATATATAGCAGATAGAGCGAGGGAGCGGAATATATGCCTGGATGCCACGGATGAAGTATTAAACACCCTTTCCAAGCAAAGTTTCCATATAAAGAACATTGTGGTTGACACTCCCTGCAAGCCACTGGATATCCTTGGTGCAAAGCTAAAGCGAGAGATTCTTGGAGAAGTGGAGATAAGTGATGAGGAGGTGGAGCATCTCGTTAAGGAGCATGTGAGATTCGTGGATATGATTATAGAGCAGGGCTATGACCAGGCATATCGGATATGGGCAGGTCTTTTTGCTCCGGAAAGGGAGTGAGAATATGAATATAGGGGTGTAAATAGAGATGGAGATAGAG
>JAGGRR010000035.1 GCA_021159465.1 Methanophagales archaeon | reverse complement strand
CCGAGAACAAAATAAAGAAGATATTGGAAGAAGCGGGGATCATCATTTCCGCAGGTGAAATCTCCAATATTCTGACGCAGGAGAAGCGAAGCCGGAAAAGCCGCATGGGAAAACATGATGTCTATACTCGATACCTGTAAGAAGCAGATGGTCGGTTTCAGTTTCTTTGATTATATCAGGGATACATTATCAGGAAAGCGTGCCATGACAAGATTTGCACAGCTCATTTCTCGTGATCATCTTTAATATCCACCTTTTATTGTGCAGATACTTCAAATGCAACAACATACACAAACATCTCTAAATCTTTTATTCTCTCAATTACGGGTAAAAAGTCTTGATCCCCACTACATAGAACGGCAACGTCATAATTCTTTTGAAATCCAAAAGATAACATTTCAGTTGCAAATTGAATATCCACTCCCTTCTGAATGTATATATTCTCTCTACCTCTACCCCTCCATCCCTTTTGCTTTTCACCTTCAAGCTTTTTTTGGTAAGAAGAAGCCGGGCAAAAGTGAATTAAAAGTAACAGAGTAGCATAAGAGAAGAAATCGAAAAGTTTTTTAGTTTTTAATCTTATAAATTAACTATAACATAAGGGTATAAAAAGAAAAAGGTAAGAGAAGGAGAGGGTATGACGGGAAAATTGTTGCCATTTATGAAATTTCTTGAAAAGGAAGCAGGTTTTAAATTCGATATTGAAAAATTTGAACACCGGCTAATGCTACAAAAGTATGTGTTCATCTCTAAGTTCTTGGGATTCAATCATGGCTATTTACATAGTATCTATCTTAGGGGACCTTATTCACCAGCACTTGCTGATGACTATTACAAATTAGCTGACTACTATTCATCATATAAAGGGGATTATAAAAAAGAGCTTGAGGTATTTAATACCGAAAAATTTTTAAAAGTGATAGAAGGGAAGGATGCAAAGTGGCTTGAGATAGCTGCAACTATACTCTCGGTCTATGATAGGTATCGAAAAAAATTTCATAGTGATGAACTAATAGAAAAGGTCATATCCACATCGTGTGATATAAAGAGTGCTACCGACGTTAAAAAGATTCACCGTGTGTTTGAAGAGTTAAAAAGAGTTGGACTGATTGTCGTTTAAGCTCAAAACTCTTCTGTTATTTTTAATTGCCGATTCCTCTTATTAGCTGTTCGCATCTCTTTTTCAATACTTTTCAGTAATTCCGATTCCAGTAATCTACTGTCAACAGTCAATAAATGTGATGAATCCGGATCACAAAGAACACATGAAGCCATGAAAGCATCAGTGGGGGCATTTTCGGCAAAATAAAAATCCTGGGCAGTCAATGATTTAGCTATATCATAACAGCATTTATTTGGTGGAATAATATCAGCTTTCAAATCCTTCAGTAGCACAAAAAACTTATACATAATCTCATCCTCATCTCTATCTCTTAGCTCAAAGTTTTCCCGAATAAGGTTGTTTATTAATTCCCCAACTACGATAAAAGGTATCTTGACGTTAATCTCAGGGTTATTCCTAACATTTGATTTTATCTTTGAAAGAATAACGTTTGCATTCTTTTTTTCATCCTCTTTTCCCCATAGATAGCCCTGAAAGAAGCAAGTATCAATGTAT
>JAGGRR010000034.1 GCA_021159465.1 Methanophagales archaeon | reverse complement strand
TGCATTGCTCGGTCGTGAGTATGAGCGGATGTATTGCACCAATTATGGATGAGAGTCTGTATAAACTACTTAGGGACATGACAATGCAAAAGTGAAGGCAACTGTTACCCCACGTCATCTTCTTTTTCATGCTAAATCAAACCAAGACAAAAGGAGGAATAAGCTGGATAATACGCACATACGAAGATGAAATGCGAAGTAATTTGACAAAGTCAAGTTAAGCCATTTATTCTTTTTATCTCTTCACATATTCTCAAATTCTTCAACGCTTGCAAGGGCGTAATGGTGAACTCCTCGTCATTTCTCACGCACCTGATAAAAGTCTTTAATTCATCCCTTAATGGCTCTACCTTGTTCACCAGGACTTTTTCTATAATGTTCTCCTGCGTATATCGCTCGTCCTCGATCCCATACTTTCCGGGTTTCCTGTACAAATATATCTCTTGATTCATGAAATCGCCCTCAATCGTGAATTCATCCTCTTCGATATATATCGTTCTTATCTTTTTAGACGATTTCCTACTCGCCGACAATGACACAATAGAACTCCCAAACTCAATCAAGGCGGTACACAGGTCGTTGTTTCCCGCAGCATGAAGTTCGTACTCGCCTCCAAATAAAACGTTGAATACAATATCAATGTCATGTATCATCAAATCTTCTACGATAGAACTATCCGTTATTCTCGCGGATGCGGGATTGTGCCTGCTTATCTCAACGTATAGTGGATTCCTTATTATCCGCACAATCTCCCGTACAATAGGATTAAACCGCTCTATATGTCCTACGCCAACAATTAAACTTCTGGATTTCAATAAATTTAGTAATTCCTCACCCTCTGCCACTGTTATAGTAATCGGCTTTTCTATTAAACAGTGAACATCCTCTTTGATCGCGCTCTTGGCAACCTCAAGATGATATCTCGTTGGAACACAGATGCTCACTGCATCCACCCGTCTCAAAAGCTCTTCCTGGGTATTGCAAACAGTGACATCGTATCCCTTCAATATTTTCGTCTTCTGTCTATCAACGTCGAAAGCATAGACTGCCTCAACCTCCTTAAGCTCTGAATATATTCTGACATGGTTTTTACCCATAGTTCCCGTGCCAATAACGCCGACTTTCATTTTATTCGCTCCTTTAGTCAAGTTTGGTCAAGCTTTCTTAAAATTAAAAGAAAGGTAGTGTTATAAATTTAGTTTTCAATTATTATCCCTCCATGCTCATGTCTCAGTTCCATCTAATAAATATTGGTATCTATTCTTTTTCTTCACAAATCTTTTGACGCCTGCACCTCCTGCACCTCTTACAGCGGGTCCAACTTCACGAAACATTCATACCTTACCCACCAAAAACGCTCTGACTACGATACCTGCAAGTAATGCGAAGGTTATGCTTGAAAGTGTCCCGATTAAATAGTACTCAGCCATTTTCCTGTCCTTCAATTCATTGAACCTTGCAATAGATTTGGCGGCAAAAATAACCGTTATCGCCGTGTATTGATCAACCAACACAAAGGTTAAAACCATAATCCTTTCGACTATCCCTATAACCATTCCCGCACCCCTTAAGCCGCTGGTTTCTACTTCCTTTTCGTATCTCCTGAGCATCAATCTGATGAGATACCCACCTATAATAACAACAAGATATGCAAAAACGACGATAGCGATTTCAAAGGTGTAAATCATTTTTATCAACCGCCCTGTTTCTATCAACTGTTTCTGGTTCAATCCTCAATTTGAACCATTCTCGGTTGAGAAAATCCAACAACGCCTTTTCTGCGTCTCTACATAAACGATATTTCCCGGTTCTCAATGTCTTATATATGCTCCTTTCCCCAACGCCAAAATTATTAGACGCCGATATAACCGCCTCTCTATTCTCCCCATGCTCCCTGAAATACATGATAATCTCCTTCTGCCTCTTTGTCCAGCTCCACATTATATCTGCCATGAAGTTCATTAAATACGTAATAATCGTGTCAAGTTCCCACCCACTTTTGAATACAATCCACATGCTCTCTTTCTTCGCACGTTCTAACGCTTCAGATGCTTTATGAAACGCCTCACCGTCTATCTCACCAACATTTTCGCTTAAACTCGTAGATATATCGCCAACACCAATTCCCAGATAGAACTGATGACCGATGTTTTCAAAAAACGCATAATAAATATCGAAGAGATATTTCGGTGAGGAGAGCATCCCTTGAAAACTATCCCCGCCCACAACCATAAATTTCGCGAGTATCTCTTCTTCAAATCTTCTGTTGACCATTCTCAAAGCGGTTTTTAATTCTTCCTGTACTTCTGCTCTGTACTTCAGCCTTCTCGAAGACTTCAAATCGCCATTTACAACAACATACCTGTTAATGTTAATGTTAAACATTTTCGAAAAGTTTGTAAGTAAGGTTAGGATATAATTATAACTATAACTCTTTACAAATTATTGTAAAATAAGATATAAGATGACTGCGCTAAAAATAGCCGCTTTTCGACCTGAGAATCTCATTGCACGATCGAAGGAGGAAGCAGCGAAGTACAACTTTGATTTCTTCGGCTTCCCGGTATTTCAATTGGTTGAGCGGAGAGAGGCACTGGGAGAATTGAGGAGCGCTTTTGACGATTCTGTGGACATCGTGGTCTTCACCAGCCTGAATGGTGTGCGAAAATCGTTCAACATTGCGGAACATGGGAAATTCAACCTGAGCGAAAAGCTCGCCAGCGTTGAGGTATGCGCTATCGGTCCGGTAACACGTGGTGAACTTCACAGATATGGTGTTCATGTCTCCCTAATGCCTGAGGAATACAGTACAAGAGGGCTTATGAAGCTACTGGCAGCGCATGCAGAAGCAGGTGCTAAAATTATATTCCTGCGTAGCGCCGCTTCCAATAAACACATCATCGAGTTCCTTCAGGCTAACGGCGCGCATGTAACTGATATAGCAGTCTATGAACCACAGATAATAACTTCTGAATCGGAGAGGAAACTACTCATTGAACTCATTAATTATCAGCCTGATTATATCATCTTCACAAGCTCATTGACATTTAAGATGTTCCTTGAGCTCGCATCGAAGTTTGATGTGCGTGATGACGTATCTGCGCTGTTGAGAAGTGCAAAGATTGCCGCTATTGGCGATTTAACTGCAGAAACAATAGCAGAATCAGGGATAAAGGTGGATATAGTAGCGAAGAAGAGCACCTTCGAGCAGCTCCTCGGGTCTATTGCCAAAGCTATCAGATACAGGTAGGATGTAGCTTATTTATCTTACCTCACTTCCCTTATCTCCGATCTGCCATACGCCTTCTGCACCACTATTATGTGCACACCCGGATCGCTCACTGTAAGCTGACCTGGAGTTATCAGTAAGCATTCTGCATCCTTCATCGTTGTGACCATCCTTTTATATATCGCTTCACGATTCCTCGGGTCCATGTGTATATCAAACTCATCCACCGCCCTGAAAGGTGACCGTATCAGTTGCTGTATAGCAAGCAGAAAAGCCATTATCGAAGTGGTCTTCTCTCCTCCGCTCTGCGTGTAGTAATCAAACAGGACAGGCTGCGAGCCACGAAAGCCCACATAGAGCTCCAGTCCTGCATTCTCTATATCATCTGCATTCACCAGTCGCGCTAAACCTGTTGCACCTATACATGACATGATCTCCTGAAATGAGCGATTCACGGAGTCAAGTAGCCCAGACACCGCCTCTCGCCAGACACGTGTCCTCGAATCCAGTTCCTTCAAGCTTTCGCGTTTGTTCGCTTCCAGTATCTCCGCCTTCGCCTTCAATTCCTCATACAATTTACCATAAGATGTGTATATCTCCTCCGTCTCCTCAGGTATCTTACCCAGAGCCTCTATCTTCGTTGCTATCAGCTCGATCTCATGCTCTATCTCGCTCTGCTTACGCTCCGTCTCTATCCTCACACCCGCTTTCTTCCGTAACGGTGCCATATCCAGTAGTTTACGTTTCACCTTCTCAATCTCGCCTTTAATCTCTTTTATATCTCCCTCCAGCAGCTCACGTTTGATCTTCAGAACCTCAGCCTTTACACAATAGCTGATATATGTCTCGATATTCAACTCCATTCTCCGCTCAAGTGCACCGAGTTCACTCTGTGCTCTTATTATCTCCTCTTTTAACTGCTCCAATCTGCGTTCTGCTTCTTTCTCCCGCATCCGCTGCTGCTCCACTTCCTCATACCTGTCCAACTCACCAAATATCACCTCTATCTCCTGCAGATGTGTAATCAGGTCCTCAATGCTCGTGGCTTCCTTCTCAAGGTGCAGGAGCTGGTAAAATGCCTCCTTCATGCTCGTCTTCCATGCATCGAGCTTATCACGCCAGTTCTTTATGCTCTCTTCCGTCCGTTCCGTCTCCTTAAAATTCGCATCGAGCGCAGATTCCTTCGTTCTCAGTCGGTCCTGAAGTGCCTTCAACGCCGCCTCATGTTTTAATATCCGCGCCCATATCGCTTCTCGCTTCAGCCATTCCACCCTCGCTGATAGCTCCTTGCGCTGTAAATACTTATCATGCATCTCCTTCCAGTAGCCCAGGCTCTCTTCCGCTTTCCCTAACAGTGCTGAGATGGACTCATCCTCACTGATGATACTTTCCAGCCGCTTCTTTGCCTCTATCACCTTCTCCC
Source organism: Methanophagales archaeon (assembly GCA_021159465.1). Lineage (NCBI taxonomy): Archaea > Methanobacteriati > Methanobacteriota > Methanomicrobia > Candidatus Methanophagales > Candidatus Methanophagales archaeon. Next base: position 25,000 of record JAGGRR010000034.1, on the reverse strand, counting down.
TGTATGTACTGAAGCCAACAGCATCTTCTAAGAGCTTCAACTTCTCCTGCGGCGTTGTCAGGCTGAATTGCTCCATCGTATTCTGATGCATTATTATCAGCATGTTGTTCGGGTCGAGTCCAAACTCCTTGAATAATCTGCTAACCTCTTCGTAGCTCACTCGTTTATACTCTGCCTCCCACCAGTAATTCCCATCCCTGCGCAGGTATCGCGAGAGCATGAAGGTATCAGCGTCAGAGAACCTGATTGGCCTCCTCCCATCCCTGATACTGTTATCAAAGACGAGCGTTATTCGCGCTATCTCCTCACCACGTCTTATCAGATCCCGCAATCGTCTGCTTCTTTCTGTATATATCTGCCCCAGAGCTACTGAAATCGCCAGTAATATGGACGATTTACCTGCGCCATTGGGTCCGGAGATCAAATTCAGTCCGGGCTTGAGGGGTATCCTCGCATATTCATACGACATAAAATTCTCCAGTATAATCTCCTTCAGCCAGATCCTCCCGGACATTTCTATGAATCAAAAATATAGGCTGGCATAAAATAATTAAAATACGATTTAATGATGGATGAAAATAGAGAGAATAGGAATAGAGAGAAGGTACTGGCAGTGGGATATTCGGTCAGGCATATCGTTTGCTCAGGTTTCCGGGCGGGTTACGAGATGTACGCCGCCGATGCATTCGGTGATGTGGATACAAGGCGATGTGCTAAGCGCTACATAGCTTTAGAGCCACTCTCGAATCTCTACCGCGAGATTGGTGCTATGGATGGCATTATCCTTGGCTCAGGCATGGAGAATGCCAATTTTTTATTCGAGAAACGCGACATGGAGAAAATATGGGGTAATCCCATTGAGACGGTTAAGAGGGTATCGAATAAAGCCTGGCTGGCTACCCGGCTTGATGACCTGAACGTTCCTCATCCTTATACATGCTCATGCATACGCACTGTTGAGGAGCTGAAAGAAGGGAGACTGAAACTAAAACTGCGATATCCGGTGGTGGTGAAGCCGATTTACGGCGGTGGCGGTACCATGAACAAACTCTGCTGGAATGATAAGGAACTAACTCGATTTGCAAATCGTGATTTTATATGTCAGGAATATATCAGGGGCAGGCATGCCTCGGTCTCTACACTATCAACGGGGAAGGAGGTTGTATCCGTAGCAGTAAATGAGCAGTTAATAGGTCTGGACTCGCTACACGCACCCGGCTCATTCTCCTATTGCGGTAACATCACCCCATTTCATCCTGTATCACGATTGGCAGAGCAGATGTGCGAGATTGCCGAGTTCTTAACGCTCGAATTCGGATTGAAAGGTTCTAACGGGTTCGATTTCGTCATCTCCGCTGATGACCATCAACCATTCCTGATAGAGGTTAATCCCCGCTTTCAGGGCAGTCTCGACACCGTAGAACTCTCTACCGGGCTGAATCTCGTTGATGGCGCCATAAAAGCGGTCAGAAAGAGCCTACTACCCGAAAGGATCATCACGCACAGGTATGCAGTAAAGCTCATTCTTTATGCCGAACGGGATACGGTTGTAAAGAGAGACTTCGATGGCGGTATCGCCGATATTCCCGCGAAAGGCACGGTTATCAGGTCAGGACAGCCAATAGCATCCTGTATAGGCGTCGGCGATAAGAGAGCAACAGCAGTCGCCGCTGCTATGGAGAACCTCGCACTACTTAAATCGGGTGTTAGCTCTTTGCCCTCCCCGAAGTGATTGTGTGATCATTAGAAGAAATCCGTACCCTCGAGCCTGGATAGTGATTCCCTCTTCCCTATCACCACCACTGTATCACCTTCCAGAATCTCATCCTCCGGTCCTACATTAGATATCACCTTCTCTCCCCTTATAATCGCAATTATTATCGCACCTATCTTCTCCTTTATCCCCAATTCCTTCACCTTCTTGTTCGCTATCTTCGCACCGGGCTCTACCTTCAGTGTCTCTAAGGATGTCTCCCCGGTCTTCGATGCAAACTCCAGAAAATCAACAACCGCTGGCTTTATCAGGCTCTTCGCCAATCTCCTGCCTCCTATTGCCTCCACTATCACCGCCTTCTTCACTCCTATGCTGTATAACCGCCTGGCAGCTTCCTGTGAACTCGCTCTCGTCACTATATCCATCTCTTTGTTGATGCCTTTCGCTGTTATACAGAGCAACAGGTTACTGCAATCCGAAGGCAGTGTGGAGACCAGCCCGGAAGCGCGTTCCACACCCGCTTCTATCAGCACATCATCCCGTGTCGCATCACCCTCCACCACCGGTATCCCCTGCTTCTTCAACTCTTTCACCACTTCCGGGTCATGCTCAATCACCACGAACTCTATCCCCTCTGCCTTGAATTCTTCTACTATCACACTTCCAGTACGCCCTCCACCGCAGATAATCATGTGGTTCTTCATCTTCGCCACACTCCTCTTCACCTTGACAATGCCAAAAGCTTCACTCAATCTACCCTCCACTACCAATCCCATCATCTCTACCAGCACATATAAGGTTATACCAACACCCGAAACAATCAAGCCCGTAGTGAATATACGCCCATAGAAAGTTCCTGGTGTTATATCCCCATATCCAACGGTGGTAATAGTAACAACAGTCATATAGAGGGAATCGAAAAGAGAGAGCCCTTCCAGATACATGAAACCTGCTATGCCCGCTATAACAACAAGGAGCAATAGGAAAAGAGCAACCAATACATGTCTTATTGGCTCCATATCCCTATTTAATATGTTTAATCCACTATTTATTGTTTCCGATATCAGCTCTAATAGCTGGATTCATCCATACTGTCAGAAACCTATAAGTAACAATTAAAAATATTTTACAATATATGAAAATTTCATTCTCTATATTTGAAATATTTTTTATATTATAGAAACAAATATAATACAAACTTCACAATAAAATAAGTCAAAGATGGACATATTAAAGAAGATATTCGGTAAAAACAGCATCCACCTCAAGGTCATCCTCCTTTTTTACAATAACAATGGCTACTTCAATAACATCACCGGACTCGCTAATACCCTCAATGTGAGTCATGTCACCGTCAGGAAGGTTATAACCGACCTTGTGGACGCCGGTATATTGAGAGAGATAGACATAGGAAAGTCCACGGTGATCAAAGCCAATGAGAACAGCCCATATGCAAAGGCACTATTTGACTTTATCAGCACGGTGAAGAGTATAAAGGAGAGTAAGAGTATAGAGGAGATAATAGAAAAGAGGTCCAAAGAGGCATACAGGAGAATGGGCTATAAAGTCTGACTCCTTCCCATCATCGATAATAAAAAGGGAGACTATAATATAATGGATGAAGTAGAAAATGCATTGAAATCAATGGAGAGCTATACAATCCTGCTCAAAGGTGCACCGGGTACTGGCAAGACCACCTATGCCATTACTTTACTCGAACAATTGTGCCAGGAAGATACCAAAGGGGTCTACATCTCCACCAGAATAGACCCGGCAGTGCTATACAGGCAGTTCCCTGGCTTAGAGAGCCGCGTACCACCCAGGAACATCATTGATGCCACACAGTCAGAATTCTCGGAAGCGGAATTCCAGGTACTCTATGAAGACACCATGGGCTTCTTAAGGGCTGTTTACAGTCTCGTGGCTGAGGAGGATGTTACTATTCTGATAATAGACAGCTGGGATGCTGTCTCCTTTCAGATAGGAAAGGAGAACCAGGAGGGTACCGAAAAGCTGGAGAACTCTATGCTTGACATCGCACGAAAGACAAAAACTCGACTCCTCCTCATCACTGAATATTCCGGTGATAGGAAACTGGATTATCTCGTTGACGGCATTGTGAGATTGGATAAGGAGGAGATAGAGGGAAGAACAGTGAGGAGGTTGTTTATAGACAAGCTGAGAGGGTTTCTGGTACCCCATACCAGCTATCCATTTACTCTTGAAGCCGGGAGATTCACTCGCTTCGTTACCCCTGCCACCGAGCTGGGCAGTGGCAGACACAGGTTAATAAAAAGAAATGACAAAGATAGCTATTCCACAGGGATAAAAGATTTGGATATGATAATAGGAGGTTATCCCAAGGGCAGCTTTGTCCTTCTTGAGATCGCTGATGATTGTATAAGTCAGAGTTACCGACCGGTTCTCTTCCACACCATCGCCAATTTCATGCTGAACGACCTCGGGGTTATATATATGCCAGAGGAGGGTTCTTACTCATCTTCTGTGAAACAACTTCTCACGGATTATCTCGATGCGGATATACTGGCTAAGAACCTGCGCATGCCAACCATCTCAGAGAAGGAAAGTGAAGACCCTTCTCTATTCAAGGTTGATACCCTGAGCAGCATCTTGGAAGCATATTTGCAAAACCATCTTGAGGTCTATGAAGAGCTGAAGAAGCCTGTATTGCATGTTATGGGGCTATCAATGCTGGATATACATACAGGAGAGGAGATTAGAAGGATGCTATCCGAGATAGTATCCTGGGTGAGAACGAAAGACGATCTTCTGATAGGTATTTTGAGACCATCGGCAAAGTTGAAGAACGAGATACGCGAGATGGCAGATATCCATCTCCGCTTTATACCAATTTCAGGTACGATCAATCTCTACGGAATTAAGCCCTATACAATCCTTTATAACATCTCCCCACTATCTTCTAATGCTGGCGGAGAATATCACCAGCTAAAGCTCACACCATTCCTGTGAACTTATCGCTTCTCCTGCACCAATTCCACCACTGCCTTTGCCAGTTCATGGCACTGCTTCGCTGCAGTATTCCCTCCCTTTGTGATATACCTATCTGCACCTTTCTCAAGTGCCTCCTTCGCTACTTCTGGTCCCCCCTTCCCTGTAAACAGGATAAAAGGTACATGTGCATACACATCCTCACTCCCCCTCACTGCTTCTAACAATTCTATACCATCCATCTCCGGCATTTTATAATCTGCAATGATGGCGTCAAAATGCTCGGTCTCCAGCCTCTTAAGTGCCTCCTTCGCTGAAAGTACACCTACAATCTCAAAATCCCTCTTCGCTTCTCGTTTTATAAGTATCCTCGTTATCTCCAAGTCCGCAGGTTCATCATCTACATGTAATATCCGGATCGTCCTGGACATAATACCCAAGTTAACATGTTCCTCCTCTTCTCTACTCATTCTCAGTCATTATGAGTATAGAATGCATAAATATAAGCATCGGTTTATATGTATATCGCACCAATCTATACACATATTCACATATGAAGGCATTGATATTCGAGCCCTTCTCTGGCGCTTCCGGCGATATGGTCATTAGTAGTCTCCTTGATTTGGGTGTTAATGAGTCAGAGATTGCAGATGGGATTGCAGCATTCAATCTCAGGATGGAGGTAGAGGAAGTGGAGAAGAGGGGGATTGTGGCTAAGAAGGTGCGGTTTATAGGGGGCTTGGATGGTGCAGAACTGCGCTCATATCCTGAGATTGTCCGCACAATACGAGATAGCGGGCTGGACAATGAGATAATAAACAATTCTTTGCGCATATTCGAGCTGATAGCAGATGCTGAGGCGAGGGTGCATGGAGAAGACAAACAGCACCTGATATTCCATGAACTCGGCGCTATGGATACAATCGGAGACCTTATAGGGAGCAGTATCGCATTCTCAAGTATCCACCCAGATATTGTGATATGTACCCCTATATCTGTGGGTAGTGGCTATGTAAAGACCGAGCATGGTCTCATGCCAGTGCCTGCACCTGCAACATTGGAGATACTGCGAAGAACGTCTTTACTCTTTCAGGGGGGTCTTTCTCATTCTGAACTGCTCACACCCACCGGTGCGGCGATACTGGGGCATTTCGTTCATCGCTCTGTCTCTTCTCTACCACCCCTAAGCATTACCGAAACAGGATATGGTGCCGGCTCAAGAGACTTGTCGGTGCCTAATGTCCTTCGAGCGAGCCTGGGCGAGCCTGCCATGGATCTCGCAACAGATGTAGTGGGTGTGCTCGAGACCAATGTTGACAACGTTACAGGTGAGCTCCTGGGTAACCTGATAGAGGTCCTCATGGCTGAGGGCGCGAAGGATGTAACAATCATGCCTGCGTTGATGAAGAAAGGACGCGCTGGGCATGTCATCAGAGTGATTACGGTACCAGAGGACGTGCAGCGGATGGCATATCTGATCATGAAGGAGACCGGCACGTTGGGTGTCAGGGAGATGACGGTTCGAAGGAGGTACATTGCCAGTCGCGAGAAGGTGGAGATGAAAGTGAAGATAAGAGGTATAGAACGGGGAGTGGCGGTGAAAATAGGACGGAGCGCAGACGGCGAAGTGCTGAACATAGCCGCTGAGTTCGAGGATGCTAAGCGTGTAGCGAGTGAGCTGAAGATGCCGCTGAAGGACGTTATTAAGATTGTAGAGGGGGAAGCACGTAAGAATCTTTTTCTTTAAGATTCTCTCTTATATATAACTAATGCGGAGGTTGCCAAGAGGACAAAGGCGCAGCGTTGAGGTCGCTGTCCCGAAGGGGTTCGGGGGTTCAAATCCCCTCCTCCGCACGTACATGGGAAATATGGGATAGAGGATAGGGAACTTATAATTCTATAAAAGAAGGGGCTTCTATTTTAATAGAGGTGGAAAAAGATGAACCAAATTGGTGGCAACGAAGTGATCACAGAAGGAGAAGGTGTAGAGATACTTGAGAATAGAGACCTTGAGTCAATACTGGAAAGGTCAAGGACGATCATCAAAGTGATAGGTTGTGGTGGTAGTGGTACCAATACGATACAGAGGATGACGGAAGAAGGCGTTTTTGGCGCTGAGCTATTTGCTTTGAACACAGATGCGCAGCATTTGCTATATTCAAAGGTGGAGAAGAAGTTATTGATAGGACGAAAGACTACACATGGGTTGGGCGCCGGCAGTATTCCGCGATTGGGGGAAGAGGCGGCGAAGGAGAACGAAGCGGATATTAGAGCAATCGTTGAAGATGCCGACCTGGTATTCGTAACCTGCGGATTGGGTGGTGGCACAGGTACGGGCTCCGCACCCGTGGTGGCGCAGGCAGCAAAAGATGCCGGTGCTCTCACTATCGGTGTTGTCACACTACCGTTCAGTGCGGAAGGTAACATAAGGAGGGAGAACACAGATATTGGACTGGAGAAGCTACGAGAAAGCACCGATACCTTAATCGTGATACCGAATGACAAGTTACTGGAAGTGGTTCCAAGGTTACCACTTAACGATGCTTTCCGTGTCGCAGATGAAGTATTGATGCGCGCAGTGAAGGGGATTACAGAGTTGATAACCAAGCCCGGGCTTGTAAACCTTGACTTCGCTGATGTGAGAACAGTGATGAAAGACGGCGGTATGGCGATGATTGGGTTTGGCGAGTCAGATGGTCAGAATAAGGCGATAGAATCGGTGAGAAAAGCTTTAAGCTCACCCCTACTCGAGGTCGAGGTCTCGGGTGCCAAATCGGCATTGATAAATGTGACTGGTGGTGACGACATGACGGTCGAGGAGGCAGAAGGAGCGCTTCAGGAGGTGTATAAGATGATGAATCCGGAGACACGGATAATCTGGGGTGTTCAGCTCAGTCCTGAGCTGAAGAATACAATGCGGACCTTGCTTGTGGTCACAGGTGTGAAATCAGAGCAGATATATGCGCGTAAGGAGCGAAAGAGGGAGAAATATGGTATCGAGATAGTGGTGTAGCGTAACATGGAAATCAAGATAGAAGAGATATCAAAGAAGATAAATGAGTATCTGAGGATATTGAAGCTGGCGAGGAGACCGAAGAGGGATGAATTCTTTAAGGTCTCTAAGATAGCAGGTGCAGCCATACTACTGATTGGCACCATTGGATTCTCCATCTATATATTAATGGTCATCATACCAAAGGGGCTTTGATAGATGATTTACGCATTGAAGACAACGGTAAACCAGGAACAGGCAGTTGCGAATCTTATAGTGGTGATGATAAAGGACATGGATAAGAGAGAGCATGGTATAAAGTCCATTCTCGTACCTGACGAGTTGAAAGGATATGTACTGATAGAAGCAGCCCACCCTGATGTGATTGAGCAGATAATACAGAATATCCCTCATGCCAAGGGACTGATCAGAGGTGATATGAAACTGGAAGAGGTCGAGCATTTCCTCACACCAAAACCCTCTGTAACCGGGATAATGGAGGGCAGCATAATAGAGATAGTAGCGGGTCCTTTTAAAGGCGAGAAGGCGCGGGTGAAGAAGGTGGACGAAGCACATGAGGAACTCACAATCGAACTCTTCGAGGCAATGGTCCCGATTCCAGTCACTGTTAGGGGCGACAGCGTGAGGGTGCTGAGTAAAGAGGAGAAAGAGGACTAATACGGAATGAAAGATGTCTGCATCCTGATACCAACATTGAACGAGGAGGAGACGATAGGAGAAGTGATAAGCGCATTCAGGCGTCAGAGCTTTGACAATATCCTCATTATTGATGGTAACAGCACAGATTCAACACGGGAGATAGCAAAGCGGGCTGGTGCAAGGGTGGTGATACAGCAGGGTAAGGGCAAAGGTGCGGCGGTCAGGCAGGCTTTTGAACTTATAGACAGCGATATAATCGTGATGATTGACGGTGATGGTACATACTTACCCACGGAAGTGCAACGATTGATTGAACCAATAGAGAGGGGTGAAGCAGAACACGTTATCGGGAACCGATTTGCTTATGGTGGTGCATTTGCAATACTCCATCGCATGGGAAATTGGATCTTGAACAGGATATTCAGTATCGGTTACGGGCTTGAATTGCAGGATATCCTATCGGGCTATCGCGCGTTTACAAAGGAAGCGGTAGAGAAGATGACACTGAGGAAGGAGGGTTTTGAGATAGAAGCGGAGATGACAGTAGAGTCGGTGAAGAGGGGCATAAAATTGAAAGAAGTCCCTATTAGCTACCGTAAGCGGAGAGGTAAGTCAAAACTCAACTTCTTTCGCGATGGTATGCGGATAACTTATACGCTGTATGTACTTGCGAGAACGCATAACCCCGCGTTCTACTTCGGTATCATTGGCTCTGTATTCATCTTCATCGGTGTCATATCCGGTATCTACGTCGTATATGAGTGGTTTAAAGGGATAACACGCGTACTTCTAACTGTATTTACCTCCCTGATGATTATCTCAGGGGTACAATTTCTTATATTTGGACTCCTTGGTGATTTGTTGGTAACCTTGCAGAGGGAGACGCTGGAAGCACTGAAAGAGCGAGAAGGTAAGAGGGGATAGTGGTAGGATAATAGAATGAAAGAAGAAGTAGATATAGATATGGACAAGGGCTTGATACATGCAATAGCACAGGATTATGAGACAGGAGAGGTGCTAATGCTCGCACACATGAATGAAGAGGCGTTGAGACTCACCATTGAGACAGGGAAAGCGCATTACTGGAGCAGAAGCAGGAATAAGCTCTGGCGTAAGGGTGAAATCTCAGGTAATGAACAGTTGATAAAGGAGATACTCATTGACTGCGATGGCGATTCGGTGCTCCTGAAGGTGAAGCAGATAGGTGGTGCGTGTCATACCGGGTACCGCTCTTGCTTTTACCGCAGGATAAACGGAGAGATAGTAGGAGAGAAGGTATTCGACCCTGAGAAGAAATATGGTAAGAGAGATAGTGATAGTGATAGCAATAGTGTAGAGGTTGAAAAGGACTCCTGATGTATATAATTTATATATACCTTTGAGTAATCTATAACACAGGTGAGACAAAAATGCCAGAAGACAACGTTATATATATCGGAAACAAGCCCGTGATGAGCTATGTCCTGGCAGTAGTAACGCAGTTCAACAATGGATTCGACGAAGTGGTGATAAAAGCGCGGGGGAGAGCGATCTCGAGAGCCGTGGATACCGCAGAAGTAGTTAAGAACAAGTTCATGCCAGGCATAGAGATAAAGGACATAAAGATAGGAACAGAGTCGATAGTGGGCGAAGGAGGAGACAAAGCGAACGTTTCCTCGATGGAAATAACAATGAAGGCGAAGGCGTGAAGCCTGAAGGAAGGGAGAAGAAGCAGCTGGTTTTCTCTTCCTATTTTTATTTATTTTTCCTCATTCATTCCTTTCTTATCTTATTATACAAGATTTAAATTTATAGGATGTTTCCCACAGGGCATATTATCTCAATACGCGACTTCTCAAAGCGGGAGATAGATTTTGTATTGAGCAAGGCAAAGGAGCTGGAATCATACGCAATGGGCACACAAAGCGATTTATTAGCAGGGAAGATACTCGCGAACCTGTTCTACGAACCGAGCACGAGAACCAGACTATCGTTCGAAGCGGCAATGAAGCGGTTAGGGGGCGAGGTGATAAATATGTACTCACCAGAGGCGAGTTCGGCTGCTAAAGGTGAGAACCTCGCTGATACAATAAGAACCGTCTCCAGCTACTGCGACGTTATAGCGCTGAGGCATCCGCAGGAGGGTGCATCGCGAATGGCTGCTTCCTTCTCTTCTGTACCTGTAATAAACGCAGGTGACGGCGCCGGGCAGCATCCAACGCAGACTCTACTCGATTTATACACGATCATGCGTGAAGGACTGCTCGATAATCTCAGAATTGCTATTATAGGCGATCTGAAGTATGGCAGAACGGTGCATTCACTCACTTATGCACTATCTTTATACCGGGCAAAGCTCTATCTGGTATCTCCGCCTGCATTGAGGATACCTGATGAGATAAAATCTGACCTGGAGGAGTCAGGAGCTGAGATATTTGAATGCGAGGATATAGCAGAAGTGATAAGAGAGGTAAATGTCCTGTATGTAACGAGGATACAGAAAGAGAGATTTCCCGATCCTGCGGAGTACAGTAAAGTTGCAGGCACCTATCGTATAACAACCAAGCTTATAGCAGAGAATGAGAATGTGATGATTATGCATCCATTGCCCCGGGTGGATGAGATAGATGTAGAGGTGGACCGTACAAAAAACGCAAGATATTTCCTTCAGGCTTTCTATGGTGTACCTGTGAGGATGGCCATTCTATCTATATTGCTGGGGCGATGAGTAAGGGGGGTTGAAGATGCATGAGATAGAAGAGATAATGGAAGCGGTGGAGCAGCATCAGGAACTTTACAAGAACGCTCTACCACTGATAGCGAGCGAGAATGTAACGAGTGAGAAGGTGAGGATTCTCCTTGCCTCTGATCTGTCACACCGGTATGCAGAGGGAGAGGTTGGAGCTAGGTTTTACCAGGGCTGCAAGTACATCGATGCGATAGAGGGGAGCGCTATAAGGTGGGCAAGAGAGCTCTTCAGGGCAGAGCATGTAAACGTGAAACCTGTTTCGGGTGTCAATGCGAATATAGCCACGTTGTTTGCTCTTACTTCACCTGGAGATAGAATGATGGCGCTATCGGTCCCTGATGGTGGACATATAAGTCATTCTGCGTATTCTGTACCGGGACTGAGAGGTTTAAAGCTGGAGCGAATACCGTTCGATCCGAAGGAGATGAATATAGATATAGACCAGATGGAGAGAGCCATAAGAGAGACAAAGCCGAAGCTGATATTGCTTGGGGCAAGTCTATTCCTCTTTCCACACCCGATTCAGGAGATGCTTGTAGCTGCAGATGAGGTTGATGCCACTCTGGTCTATGATGCATCGCATGTATTGGGACTCATAGCAGGTAATAAATTCCAGGACCCATTGGGTGAGGGCGCTGATGTTGTCACAAGCAGCACGCACAAGACTTTCCCGGGACCCCAGGGTGCCCTGATATTATGTAAAGAGGCGCTGAGCGATAGGATAGACAAAGCGGTCTTTCCTGGAACTGTGAGCAATCATCATCTGCATCACATTGCTGGTCTGGCAGTGACACTGCAGGAGATGATACATTTCGGTGAAGCCTATGCAGCCCAGATACAATCAAATGCGAAAGCACTGGCTCAGGCATTATACGAAGCGGGTTTCAATGTCCTGTGTGAACATAAGGGATTCACCGAGTCACATCAGATTGCTATTGATGTTCGCGATCTGGGTGGCGGAGACAGGGTAGCGAAGCGGCTGGAAGAGGCATATATAATTACCAATAAGAACATGCTACCGTTTGATAATGAGCCTGATAAACCCTCAGGGATTAGACTCGGAGTACAGGAGCTCACAAGAACAGGGATGAAGGAATCGGAGATGATAGAGATAGCATCGCTTATAAGGAGGCTGTTAATAGAGGAGGAACCAGTGATAAAAGTGAAGAACGATGTCAAGGCATTGAAAAACAATTTCCTGAACGTCCATTATTCCTTTGATGGTGGACCTGCATATCGCAATCCCGCATTGAGATAAAATAAAAAGTAAAGTAGAAGTATTTATAAAGGATTAGGAATTATAGTTATAAACAAGAAGAAAGCAATAAGAGAGAAAAGAGGGGCAGATAAGATACGGTGAAAGATAAGAATGCTTGAGGAGCTGGAGGCGAGACGGGCGGAAGTAATAAAGAAGGCGGAGGAATGTAAGAAGAGGAGAACAGAGCTGAATTCTGAGGCGAGCAAATGGGCAGATTTGCGTGATGAATTGAATAGTCGAATAAAAGATGCAGTAGCAAAAGCAAAGGCGTATAAGAAGCAGCGAGAAGAATATGAGAAGTTGATAGAAGCGAAGAAGGAGAAACGGGGTGAGTTGAACAGAAAAGCATCCAAATATTACTCTATGGTAGAGAAGTTACGTAAGAATAAGAAGAATGATTTAAAGAGTATTCGTGCTTTTGAGCGGCTCAGGAAGCGGATAGATGAGTTAGAGATGAGACAGCAGGTGGAAGTGTTGAGCAAGGACAAAGAGAAGAAGCTGGTAGCACGGATAACGGAACTGAGGCGGGAATTCGCGAAGATGCAGAAGGAGTTCGAGAAGGACCAGAAGTTGAAAGAGCTGCTGAAGGAGGCACAGCGGTACAAAGAGGAGGCAGATAAGTATCATGAGGAGGTTTTGAATTACGTAAAGTTATCTCATGATTGCCATGATAAGATGGTGAAATGGTTTAAAGAAGCGGACAGGATAAGAGAGAAGGCAGATGAAGCACATCGGCTTTATCTTGAGGCGCAAGAGGCTGCAGATGAAGCACATCGGCTTTTTGTACGCTATCTACGTGATATCAGGGATTTCAATCACGTGATCTCCGGGTTGAGACGTAAGATGAGGGAAGATTGGAGCTTCAAGGAACGAATAGAGGCGAGGAAGAGGGCAAAGAGTATCTATGAACGATTCAGAGAGGGTGAGAAGTTGAGTACTGAAGACCTGCTGATGCTTCAGAAGTCCGAGATGCTATTAAAGTAGTAAGTAATGTTATCCTATGACGTGAGGTTATTCTTCCATAATTCAAAACATGTATGACCTATGACCTTTCATCCAAGGATTTTCATTTGATTTGAAGGGATAAGATCAAATGGAAAGAAGTCATACTTTACCATAATATCACACCTCCTATTTCAAAGATGATGAAAGTGGGTGTTTGCGGTTTTCCGAGGTCTCATAGTGTTATTTTCGCGAATTTTAAGCTTGTAGAAGTACAGGCAACATTTTACAAGCCTGTACTCAAATCCACAGCAGAGCGGTGGCGCAGAGCTGCACCGGAAGATTTCGAATTCACGTTGAAGGCATGGCAACTGATTACCCACGAACCACGCAGCCCCACCTATCGTAAGGCGAAGCTGAAGATAGATGCGAGTAAAGTCTCCAGATATGGACTATTCAGACCTACAAAAGAGGTCTTTGAGGCATGGTCAGCAACAGAAGAGATAAGAAGAGCTCTGGACTCCAGGATCGTGGTATTCCAATCACCCGCAAGCTTTGTGGAGAGTGCCGAGCACATAAAGAACATGCACGACTTCTTCCACTCGATAGAGATAGACCGCGGTGATACAATAATGGTATGGGAACCGCGGGGCGAATGGAAGAGGAGCACAATAAGTACGATCTGTGAAGAACTGAACCTCGTGCATTGCGTAGACCCGTTCGCAGATCAGCCTGTGAGTGGTACCGATTTCGGCTATCTCAGGCTTCACGGCTCACCACCGGGAAGAAGGATGTATCATTACTCCTACACAGAGGCTGACTTGCAATTCCTGTACGAGCGATGCAGGTACTTCTCTCAGGTCTATATCCTCTTCAATAACTACACGATGTTCGATGATGCACTGAAATTCAAAGCAATGACAATGATAAAACGCCGGGAATAGAATAGATAACTTCGTTTGATCATCATTTAAGGGCAACTCCTACTGCCCGCTTTATCAATCGCTCTATCTCACTGACCTTCTGCTCCATCGGACCTCGCTTGTCTGGTATCTCTACGATGATCGGTGTAACTCCCCGCTTATTCTCATTTATCGCCTGTATCTTATTTCGAACGCGTGTTTCTGCTGCAATCCGCTCATTTATGATTATAAGGACAACTCCATCCTCACTCACCAATTTATTAAGTAGATTAAGTGTCTCATTCTCCTTCTCTTCCTCATTCTGCGACACTTCATACACAGCTTGCACACCCGCAAGTCGGAATCCAATGACTGTTTCCCGATCACCAATCACTGCGATCATTCTTTGCGATCATGAAATAGAACTTTAACTATATCTTCCCTCAGTTCGGGGTAGAAACGCTTCATCCGCTCTTCGAACGTGTTGTTCACTTCTATCTTGCCGTCACTTCTCCTCACTATCACACCCCCTGCCGTCTTTATCCTCTCCTCTGATAACCTCACTTCTCCACCTGCCTCACCTGATACCTCCTTAAGCATGTCCTCTGTCACAAATTGAGCATCCTCAGCACTGAGTACCACTTCCAGTTCACTGCTACTACGTTCACTACCTGCTGTAATACTCAATGCAGCATCCTTAATCAACCCGGCCAAGATGCTGGGATACGACTTACCCCTGAAGCCCTCCTTCTTCACATGCTGTACTCGCTTCAATGCCTCTTCTAAAGCCCGTTTTATTGCTTTCTCCTCTATATCCCATTTGAACTTCTTAGCATCCAGCCTCTTTGCTCTGATGATTCTATCCTTATTCTCAGCCGCTTTTCGACGCTCTGTTTCAATAAATCGCTTCTTTCGCTCCTCTATATCCGCCTTCGCGTTCTTAATCCGGTTCTCCACCTGCGCTCTCGCTTCTCTCAATATCCGCTCCTGCTCCTCTCGCGCTTCCGCCTTTATCCGCTCCACTATCTCTGACGCACCCACATGCATCACCTACCTTTCCACCTGCTTATTTAACCCCAGAATTCTTACCAGCACAGCATCCACCGCATTCTCCAACCTCGATTCGGCGATTGCACGCAACTTCTCTGCCCCCTCCTTCGCTTCTCTCAGTATCGCTTCCCCCTCTTCCTCACCCTCCTTTGTATATTTATCTGCTATCTCCTTCGCTTTCCTCTCCATATCCTTGCTCGCCTCTGCTTCCAGTTTCTTCAGCTCATCCTCTGCTTCCCTGATCATACCTGCGGCTTCTTCCTTCGCCCCTTCTATCTGCTTCCTTGCTTCTTCCTCCGCTTTTTTTATCTCTTTTAGCGCTTCTACCGCCATTACTCTTAGATTCATGAGTCTCTTATTCCATTATAAAGCTTTCTCATTTCTTTCCCCGATCATGATTATGATTTATAATAGTAATCACAAGATTTTAGTAGGTGTGGAGAGTGGAGCTGGAAGATTTACCCGGTGTTGGTCCTGCGATAGCTGAGAAGCTACGTGAGGCTGGTTTAAATTCTCTGGAAGCAATTGCAGTGACGTCACCTGCGGAGTTAGTAGCCACTGTGGAGATAGGGGAGGCAACAGCAGCGAAGATAATAAATGCAGCACGTGAAGCTGCGGATATCGGTGGGTTTGAGACCGGGGACAAGATATTAGAGAGGCGAGAGAGCATTGGCAAGTTGACCACAGGCTCTAAAGCTCTGGATGCATTACTGGGTGGTGGGCTTGAGACGCGCGCTATGACCGAGTTCTATGGCGAATTTGGAAGCGGGAAGACACAGATAGCACATCAACTCGTTGTAAATGTCCAGTTAGCGCCAGAGGAAGGGGGTTTAAGCGGTTCCGCCATCATGATTGATACCGAGAATACCTTCAGACCGGAAAGGATAAAGGATATGGCAGAAGGTGTTGGGCTTGATTTCACAGAGGTATTAAAGAATATACATGTTGCTCGTGCTTATAACTCAAATCATCAGATACTACTCGTGGATAAGGCGCAAGAGCTCGCAGATGAATTGAAAGAGACTGAAAAGCCAGTTCGATTATTGATAATCGATTCCGCGACCGCGCATTTCAGGAGTGAATATGTGGGCAGAGGAACGCTCTCTGAGCGTCAGCAGAAGATAAATAAGCATCTCCATGACGCTCTCAGGTTTGGAGACCTGAACAATGCGGTGGTGATGATAACGAACCAGGTGCAGGTGAGACCCGACGCCTTCTTCGGCGATCCTACGAGACCTATCGGTGGACATATCGTTGGGCATACCGCCACTTTCAGGATATATCTCCGTAAATCCAAAGGGGAGAAGCGAATAGCGCGTCTGGTTGACTCGCCCAATCTGCCAGAGGCGGAAGCGGTCTTCTCAGTTACTAAATCAGGAATACGGGATTGAATAAGCGATGAGTGATTAATTGAAAAGAAAAAGGAGTAAGATAACGCAGAGAGTACAGAGTATCAACGAACGCAACTTTCTTTTTTACTCATGGTGCACGATACTTACTCCCCTAATTCCATCTCCTCTTTGCAACTCTCGCATACCATCAAACCATCTTTCATTACCAGGTCGTTGGAGAAGCAACCACATTTCTCGCATATCCCCTGTCCGATTCCTTCTCCTTCGCTCTCCTGCCCTATTATATCACGCTCTACATGCATCTCAATCAAATCCGCTAGGATCGAATTCATCTGCGAAGAAACCGCGAGTATATCAACATCAGCCACAATTCCCACCAACTTCCCATCCTCTATTATCGGCAACTTCCTTATCTTCTCCGCTGCCATCTTCTTCGCGATATCCGAAAGACTGTCATTTGGCGAACCGGTTATCAAAGGTGAGGTCATCACATCCCTCAGTTTCACAGTGCTTGGCGTTGTGTCCTTACTCACAAGTTCATTAATTATATCCCCCTGCGTTACTATACCCACCGGATGACCACCGTTATTTAACACAACTATGCTATCTACATCATACTTCCTCATCAGTTTCGCCGCTTCCCTGACGTTCATACCTTCATCTCCTGTCACCACCTCGCGCACCATTATATCCCGCAGCGGTATATCTGTCTCCATCTATCCTCACTTAATAAATAATTGGATTAATAAGATAAATACTACCAGGTGCAGAATGAAATACGTGCTTTTAATAGGAGATGGAATGGCTGATTATCCTATCCCCGAGTATGACGGCAGGACGGCTCTACAAATTGCGTCTACTCCTAACCTCGATTTCATTGCTACCGAAGGAATCTGCGGCATGGTAAGAACAATTCCACCTGGTATGGAGGCGGGTAGCGATATTGCCACTCTCTCGATTCTGGGCTATGACCCCGCGCGGTATTACACAGGGCGGGGACCACTGGAAGCGATGGGGATGGGTATACCGCTCGATGAAGGAGACATAGCCTACCGATGCAACCTTGTAACTGAGTCTGAAGGTAGAATCGTGGATTACAGTGGCGGACATATATCGAATGACGAAGCGAAGGAGTTGATAAAATCGCTCAATGCGGAATTTGAAAAAGAAGGAATAATCTTCTATCCTGGCGTTAGTTATAGGAACGTTATGGTCATGAAAGGGAGAGATGAGGGTGAGGGTGGCGCACCTCCACACGATATTATTGGTGCACAGGTTGATGCGGAATTACCCGAGAGCGATTTGTTGAGGCGTATTATCCTCACTTCGAGGCAGATACTTGACAATCATGATGTAAATAGGAGGAGAACAGCTCAGAATAAGAACAAGGCGAATATGGTCTGGCTCTGGAGCGGTGGAAAGAAACCGATAATGCCTGAGTTCAGAGTGATGTACGGCGTGACTGGTGCGGTGATTTCTGGTGTTTATTTGGTTAAGGGTGTGGCGCGATGTGCTGCTCTGGATGTGATAGATGTGCCCGGTGCCACGGGCTATATAGATACAAATTATGAGGGCAAGGCGGAATATGCATTACACAGCCTGAATGAGACCAATTTTGTACTCGTTCATGTGGAAGCGCCAGATGAAGCGGCGCACAGCGGCGACATCGTGCAGAAGGTGAAGGCGATAGAGGATTTCGATGCCCGTGTGGTGGGAAGAATATTGTCTGGTTTAGAATCAGAATATGCAGATGTGGGCTATAAGATATTAGCCCTGCCCGACCATTACACGCCGGTGTCCCTGAAGGTGCATACAAAAGAGCCTGTACCCTTTGCTCTCTACGATTCCCACGCTTCTACCCGCCACCAGGATACTGGTACTGGTACTGATATCAGCAGTATTGGATTTGACGAGCTATCAGCGAGCAAAAGCTCTCTGCGGCTCGATGCACAACGGCAGGATTTGATGCGCTATCTCTTCCACTGACTTCTATTTCTATTTTATTACTTATACTTAGCCTTACACTTTTATTCTTATTTCCCTTTTCATCCCTCTTATCAACTGCTTCAACGCACTCAGTTCCTCCTTAAAATTCTCCGGCTCCATCATTATCGCTGGCATCTTCGGGTTCTTAAACTTCAGCGCTTCCGTCTGACATACTCGATCACAAACACCACAGCAAGTACAGCCATTGTAATCAATGACCGATTTCTTATTCACCATCTCGATTGCCTCCTCTGGACATACCTCCGCACATTTACCACAACCTACGCATTTCATCGGGTCAACAACAGGAATCCACATCTTCTATTATTTCTAATTAAGGAATAGTAATATGATAGTAGATTTTGTTTTCTTTTTCTCAGGAACTCTTTAGCAAATTTAACAAATACTGGTTTTGGTTCTGCTGGTTCGGTCAAATGCATAATAGCTCTATCCTCTCCCGAGCGCTCCTCCTTGGGTTCGTATGCCCTGCTCCTGAACCTGAACCTGAACCAGTCAGGAGCTTGTTTTTGTATCTCTTTTATCTCGTATTCGCTTTCCACAACCACCACGGGTCTTTTAATATCAAAGAACAAATCACGATATGCCAAGCAAAGACTCTTTTGCAACAAAAAGTTCAAAATGTATAACCTGATAATAGATATAATAGATGTCATGTCGGGATAGCCAAGTGGTCTAAGGCGGTGGGTTGCTAACCCACTTCCCCTTACGGGGAGCGAGGGTTCGAATCCCTCTCCCGGCGCTTATGTTCCTGTTCCGCCCAATCATAGCCATATATGAGAAGATACTGAAGCGAGTGGTCCTGAATTCCCCGATTGCTGTGAATCATATCCTTCTTGTTCTGGATGAGAGTGATCTTCTACCAGAAGGAGAAGGGCAAATATCTATATCAGATAATACAACCACGAAAGGCCTGGAACGACTGAAACATTTCATCAAATGGTGCGATGCGTTAAAGATAGATGTTATAAGCATCTATATAAGTATAATTCGTGAAGGAATGGGCAAGAGGTTGCTGGATGCGGTACACGAACACCTAAGAGAAGCTGTAATTTCGGTGTTGAGCGATGAAGAGGCTTCTATTGCCGTATATACCGATTCTTACGCGTCTGCCAGGTTCATTAACGATAACGGAAGAGCAGGGGTAAAGAAGATAAATGTCTCTATTGGTATGGGTGGGCGAAGCGAATTGACGAAGGCGATAAGGGAGATAGCAAAGCATGTGGAGAGCGGAGAGATAGAGCCAGACGAGATAGATGAAAAGATGATAGAAGCCAACCTGATATTCAAATCGGAACCCGACCTTGTTATCAGGTCTGGTGCTACGCGTTTAACCGATTTTCTGATATGGCAATCGGTCTACAGTGAGTTCTATTTCACCGATGTGAACTGGCAGAATTTCCGAAAAGTAGACTTATTCAGGGCTGTTCGCGATTTCCAGTGGCGAGAACGTCGTTTCGGACGATGAACTGAGAGTGAGAGATGATAAGGGGATTCAAATGGACAGGTCTGGATACGGTAATGGAAATAGAGAGAGGCATTCCAGAAATCGCCTTATAGTAGGTTCACTTTCTCATACTACGCTACGCATCAGCGTACTGGAATAACTTCCTCGTATATCTGGTTGAGAATAAGATTGTAGCTTACATCATCTTCTGTTCCGACGGTCATATAACCTCTACCGCGGTAAAAAGGCATACAGACGGAGAGGTATAGGCACCATGCTTGTTAGCGAGGTATTAAGGAGAACGGGGGATATGCAATGGTGGAATTGTGAGCGCATCAGGGATTCTCTCTGCATACGATAATCCCGAAGTATTACAGTGATGAAGATGCCCTTGTGATGACCCGAATGCCGATGCCAGATTGAATCCTTTTATTTTTGTAATGTCCTCTCTAAACTATACCATGAGTATGATAGAGAGAACGTTCTTGATGATAAAACCAGAAGGTGTGGAGCGAGGACTGATAGGGGAGATAATAGGACGATTTGAGCGTAAGGGTTTCAAAATACTGGCGCTGAATCTCACGAGACTGAGTAGAGAGCAAGCAGAGAGGCAATATGAGGAGCACAGAGGCAAAGACTTCTTCAACGACCTCGTTTCTTACATCTCCTCGGCTCCTGTTGTCACATTTGTCATCGAGGGAGAGAACGCAATAGCAATTGCGAGGGAGATGGCAGGCGCGACCGATCCCGGACAAGCCAGACCCGGTACTATAAGGGCGGACTATGGAATTGACGTACAGAGAAACGTGATACATGCTTCAGATTCTGAAGAGTCAGCAAGGCGAGAGATAGCACTCCATTTCGGTGACCTTATAAAGGAATGATGAATAGGCATCCGGTATAGTATAGTATCCAATGAAGCAGATAGCATTTTATGGAAAGGGAGGGGTTGGTAAGTCAACAGTGAGCTCCAACATCGCCGCCGCACTGGTCGAACGTGGCTTATCTGTATTTATGATCGGCTGTGACCCAAAACATGACTGTACAATGAATTTACGTGGTGACGTTGAGATACCGACAATTCTCGACCTCCTGAGGGAGAAAGGAATAGAGCAAGTGGGTCTGGAAACGTTGATAACAGGTAAGAGAATCGAACTCGATGAGATCATCCATAGGGGCTATGGTGGAATCTATTGCGCTGAGTGTGGAGGTCCAAAACCTGGCTTCGGATGTGCGGGCAGGGGAGTTATTGTCGCTATAGACCTGCTCAAGAGGTTAAATGCCTTCAGTATACTGAAAACAGATGTAGTAATTTATGATGTGCCCGGAGATGTGGTATGTGGTGGTTTCGCAATGCCACTGCGTAAGGGTCTGGCTGATGCGGTGTATATAGTAACATCATCGGATTATCTTGCTATATATGCCGCTAACAATATATGCAGGGGCATAAGTGAGTTCGCAAATAAAGGTGGCTCACCCCTGGGTGGTATCATCTACAATGTCAGGGGTATACTCGATGACGAGTCGGTTGTGCGGGATTTTGCAAGAGAAGTAGGCTCTCGTGTCGTTGGCTGCGTGCCAAACGCGCATGAAATTGCGGAAGCGGAGATAGAGGGCAAAACGGTGATTGAGAAATCGCCGAAGAGCGATATTGCCGACCTGTTTCGTGAGTTGGCGGTTCGGGTGTACACAAACCATTTAACCTCAGTGCCCAGACCTCTGCCTCCTGATGAGATGAGGCACTTTGGACAGTTAATAAGGAAGAGAACAAGAGAGAGATATATAGATGAATGAAATAATTAACGTGGAAATTTTTTATTTATCGCATCCAATTAATAGATAATAGAGGGAGGTAACGATAAGATATGTCAGAGTATGAATTAAAAGATGCTGAGGATCTCATTGCTGGCATAGAAGTGAAGAATACAGAGGAGATAGAAGTACCAAGATTACTGATAGACCAGGTACTGGGGCAGGAGCATGCAGTGGAAGTGATAAAGAAGGCAGCGAAGCAGAGGAGGCATGTGATGCTGATAGGCACTCCTGGCACTGGCAAGTCTATGCTGGCGAGCAGTATGGCTGAGTTACTACCCAAGGAGGAGCTACAGGATATCCTCGTATATCCAAATCCCGAAGATAAGAACATGCCAAAGATAAGGGTTGTACCCCGCGGTAAGGGTAAAGAGATAGTGGATGCGCAGAAGCAGGAGGTGCAGAAGCGTATTCAACTGCGAAATACTTTCCTCATGTTCACCTTCTTCCTCATCATGGGGCTTGGTCTCTTTTATGCATTAAGACCAGGTGGTAACATAAGCACCTTCTTCTGGGCTGTTATTGCTGCTGCTGTTGTTCTGCTCGTATTCAGATGGATGATGCCAAAGGAGGAGGCGATGATTCCAAAGCTGCTTGTATCCAATTATGGGCGTGAGACAGCCCCATTCGTTGATGCTACCGGTGCCCACGCAGGAGCTTTACTCGGCGATGTCCGGCATGACCCCTATCAGTCAGGAGGACTGGAGACACCCGCGCACGACAGGGTGGAAGCTGGTGCTATTCACAAAGCACACAAGGGGGTGCTCTTTATTGATGAGATTAACACGCTCAGAATAGAATCGCAGCAGAATCTACTCACAGCAATGCAGGAGAAGGAATATCCGATTACGGGTCAGTCAGAGCGTAGTTCTGGTGCAATGGTGAAGACCGAGCCAGTACCCTGTGATTTCATTATGGTCGCAGCAGGGAACCTGGATGCCATTGCGGGGATGCATCCCGCTCTTCGTTCCCGAATCAAGGGTAATGGATATGAGATATACATGAAAGACACAATGGAGGACACGATAGAGAACAGGAGAAAACTTGTCAGATTCATCGCCCAGGAGGTGAAGAAAGACCGGAAGATACCACATTTCGAACTGAGTGGAATAGCAGAGATAATAAGGGAGGCAAGGCGGAGAGCGGGTAGAAAAGGGCATCTTACCCTTATCCTCCGGGATCTCGGAGGGCTGGTACGTGTTGCAGGTGATATCGCGCGTGCGGAAGGCGCAAAATACGTTACTGGTGAGCATGTATTGAAAGCAAAGACGATGGCAAGGTCGGTAGAGCAGCAGGTAGCAGATGAATACCTGGAGCAACGGAAGGATTACAAATTGTTCAAGACCGAGGGCTATGAGATAGGCAGGGTAAATGGTCTTGCTGTGATAGGTGATACCGGGGTAGTGCTGCCGATTATCGCGGAAGTTACACCCGCTCAGTCGAGGGAAGAGGGCAAAGTAATTGCAACCGGTAGGTTACAGGAGATAGCACAGGAAGCGGTTCAGAATGTATCTGCAGTCTTCAAGAAATTCACAGGTAAAGATATATCCAGGAAAGATATCCATATCCAGTTTGTAGGTACCTATGAAGGCGTGGAAGGTGATTCTGCGAGCATATCCATCGCTACCGCCGTTATATCCTCTCTTGAGAATATCCCGGTTAATCAAAGTGTAGCCATGACTGGCTCGCTCTCCGTACGAGGCGATGTATTACCCGTAGGAGGGATAACGCAGAAGATAGAAGCAGCTGCACAGGCAGGTATCCGTGAAGTCCTGATTCCCCAGGCGAATCTCAATGATGTGCTTATTGAGGAGCGCTATAAAGATAAGGTAAAGGTGGTACCGGTATTGACAATAGAGGATGTACTGGAGCATGCACTGGTGGGTAAATTGAAAAAGAAGTTCATAGAGAAGATTAAAAGCTTCACCACTGGTGTGGAGATGAAGATCCCCGAGGGGGTTGTTGAGAAACGAATAATCAGGCATTGATTAATGATTAATGTGATGAGCGAAGCGGAGTAGAGTATTCGTATTCTTTCATCTATTCACAATGCCCGAACCTCGTTAATCCCTATTCGTTCGAGGAAGATGGATAGCAGATTCTGTCTGTAGTTCGTATATGCAACCCCATCAGGGAGTGCAATAGCTATTTTTCGGTCTGATAACTTCGGATATGCATCGTTGAATACCTGTCTGGCTTTATCGATCCATGCCGGCAGCTCTGATATTATAAATACCACCGGGTCATTGCGCCACTCTCTGACATCATACCTGGATAGGGTATCGGTAATGACCAGATACAGGCTATTGCGGTCTATAAGCATATCACCGGTGATGAATAGGAAATCTTCGTTCATCTTAAAGCCACTGAAGTACCCACTTAGCTTTTCTATATCCCCTTCAGGCATCTCAGCCAGAGTAGCAGCGATATCCTTCCATTCCTTGGATTCCCTCTTCGATATCCCTATGAGTGCCATGATCACATCCTCCACACGCTTGACGATGGGCATCTGAAAGAGCTCTTTCTCTCTGATCTCTAACAGCATTTCCCTGGCGCGCATCAGTTCGTCCTCATTCTGATTGTACATCCACAAGAATTCATGCCCTCTTTTCTGTCCATAGATACAGAGGTTATCAGCGATGAACTTCTGCTCCAGTGTATGGAATACCGAAGAAGAGAACCACTCTGATATCTCCTTCTCTATCAGCCAGTACTGTGTATAGCCCGGGATTCCATGTATACTCACCTTCAGTAGCAACTCGATCATCTTTATCGCTGCTTTATCCCCTGCTTTTATCATAGCATCGAGATAGCCCGATAGCGGCTGAGGCATCGGTACAAAACCGGATGCCACTTCATCGAAGACGGTTTCATAGCCTGGGCGGCAGATATACTCATCAAAAGGTCCACGACCCAGTACCTTCTTCCTCCTCAACGCTCTCAATAGCATCCTGCAGTCACCACCACGCAAAGCACTGAAGTTCCTGGCAAGTGCCTCTTCTGAGGAATATTCCTTCAACTGATATGTAAGTCGCAGCAGCGTCTTTATGTCCTCACTACCCTCTGCCAGTTTCAATACCTGATTTCTGTATTCTTCCGGAGTCATCCTTACTCTCATCTCCTTCTTACCCTCCTAACAGCCGCTCAACAAAGCTATTGGCATCAAACT
>JAGGRR010000033.1 GCA_021159465.1 Methanophagales archaeon | reverse complement strand
ATCTCCTTTTTCATGCTAACTCAAATCAAGACAAAAGGAGGAATAAGCTGGATAATACGCACATACGAACATGAAATGAAATGCAATGCAAGGAGAATCTTATTTGACAGGTCCATAGCTTTCCAGAAATCAAAAAATAGTATCTTTAAAATATTTAAATGCGGAATAATATGATGGTACCGAACTACAACAATACAGTGGTAAATACGAGATTGCGGCATCAGAAGGTGGCCTTAAGAAGATAAACTCTGATAATAATGACAATAGTGCATATTTCGTTGTGGAGATAGCGGAGCATCCAGTAAACTATGAAGGCAGGCGGATAAGGGTTGTCGGCTACATCTGTAAGGTGTACAAGCGCATATTTTATCTCTGTAGTGATAATAAAGCGAGCACGGAGTATCAGTATCGGATGCAGGTAATAGCAGAGCGATTAGCTGAGCCCGGGCTGAAGAAGGACGGCAGGGTTATAGTCGAGGGCGTTCTTATCTACAGCCCTGTGGATATGCGGTATTGAATTAGAACTCATCTCTTTATCTTGTCTGTAAGCCAGCCAATTCTCACATCCCTATCGTTAAAATTAAATTCGGGCACATAGGGCTTTATATCTATCAGAGGACTACCATCAATGGCATCTATACCTCTGACTCGCAGTATAATTTCCGCACCTCTCTATCAGCTTCACAACCGATATTCCTATCGGATTCGGTCTATTTGGCGACCTTGTAGTGAATAAGCCATGTGATTCTGTATCCCAGGGTGTTCTTACGAGCATGGAATAGCCATGTGATTTGTGGAGCCAGTAGAGGAGTGTGAGGTGTGAGAAACCTTCAAAATCCTTCAGTCCACCTGCATAATGCTCAAAGACTTCTATCACTGCTACTACTTCTGATTTGCTTGCATGCGTGGGCAGTCACTTAAACTCTTATACGGACTGTAAATCACACCTATAGGCGTCAATGTCATCTGCATCACATTACACTCCCTTCTACATGCGAGTTTAAGTTCAAATTCAAATCCAATACCACATGATATCTCCGTGGCGCAACAGAACGCACAATCCGCTTCTCCTCTATTTTCAATCTTAGTGAGTCTCCGAAAACGGATGAGATAATGCCTCTCACACGCTTGATTGGCATAACAAATAAATCATCGTCTTTTCTACCCGTAGAGACGTCATAATAGTGTATTACGCCTCCTGCTCCTTCTTTATCCAATTTCAATGCTCTTACGGCTAATGGCAAAAAAGAATGCGCTTCTTCCGGCAACGGCATGAGCACGCGGTCTGCAACTCCTTCTAATCCCGATTTCTTCAGCTCTTCTCTTACATCACCAAGAATAGGTATTACCCTCCCCTCCATCCTGTTCAATCTCACGTTCTCATTCATATATTCATACGCATAAGGATTCACATCAATAGAATAAATCTTCGTTTGTGGTTGCATCCTCGCTATGATGATGGAGAAGCAGCCTACACCTGAAAACATGTTTATTATCGTTTCACCAGCCATAACTTTACTGGCAACTCGCATTCGCTCATAGGAGAGACGGGGGGAGAAGAAGACACGTTTTGGATTCACTTTGAATAAGCAACCGCTCTCTTTATGCATAGTTTCCATATTTTCATCCCCCCATATCACCTCCAGGTCCCTTGTTCGGTATATCCTGTCGGTGTGAGCGTAAAGAGGAACTGCTGCGATGCTTCTCACATGTGGATAGATCTTATGCAGCGCCTCGGCAATAATCCCCCTCTTTGATTCCAGATCAGAGTGGACCCTTATGAGAATTGTATCACCGATGATGTCATAAGATTTTACCACCTTCTTCAGTTCACTTTCCTCCAATACACCCTTTAAAGCTTCCTTTAGTTTCATACCGATAGCGGTTTGTAATTTGTAACGGGCTGACAGGATTTGTGTGGATTCAATCAGTCATCCCAGCAGCCATCAAATACCCCCGAGCTCGCTCTGTTTTAGGATACCTATTTACGAGTTTCCTGATTTCCGGTCCATGTCCTGGCATTTTCAAGTGTGCAAGTTCGTGCACTACTGATAAGATAATGCAGCTTCTCTGAGTATGCGTATGAGTATGTGTAGTGACGCTAACCACCCGCCGTTATGCTTAGCCTAGCCACATTCACATTATAAACTTCAGGGGCATGCTCTTTTGCATGTATCTTCACAGACAGCATCCTCAGCAACTTTGTATATCTTCCCACATGCTTGCACGAGTTCGTCTTTTTTAACATCTCTTATCCTTCCTCTAAGAACATTCTTACCTCGTCCGCCGATGGGGTCACAGGTCCCTCTATCACTACTTCGCCCTTGACCGCTGGAACTGCTTCACTCATAATTTTTTATTTGTTTTATTTTTGGTTTTTCAGGGTATTTAATGATGAGCGATAAATAATAATCATAATCATGGAAGAAGGGGCGGAGATAGTGAGGCTGGAGGATGTATGGGTTCACATTGATGGTATGCCGGTACTTGAAGCCGTTAATCTATCGATAAAGCAACACGACTTCCTGGGTATAATAGGTCCGAACGGCGGCGGCAAGACCACACTCCTGAAAGCTATCCTCGGGTTAATAACACCAACTCGGGGTCGAATCACAATCTTTGGACTCGCACCGGATAAGGGCAGGAGGTTCGTTGGATATGTACCACAATACAGCCTCTTCTATCGCGATTTCCCGGTTAGCGTCCTTGATGTCGTGCTCATGGGACGTCTTGGACGTATGCACCCACCCAGGCGCTACAGTGAAGAAGACATGAGAATCGCGTATGAAGCTCTTGAAACCGTTGAGATGCTCGAATACAAAGACCGGCAGATAGGTAAACTCTCGGGTGGTCAACAGCAGCGGGTATTCATCGCGCGTGCACTGGTGAACCAGCCGAAGTTGCTGTTACTCGATGAGCCGATGGCAAATGTAGATCCGCAGATGCAGAAGGAGCTTTATGAACTCTTCGAATCGCTAAGGAAGCAGATGGCTATTGTACTCGTCTCTCATGACATCAGTGCGGTCTCCATCTATGTTACCAAAATCGCATGTCTCAATCGGAAGTTATATTACCATAATACAAAAGAGATAAGCAAGGAGGAACTGGAATCAACATACCAGTGTCCTGTTGATATGATTGCACATGGCGTGCCCCACCGTGTATTGCGAGAGCATGACATGCGTGAAGAGGTGAAATAGTAAGGAGGTGAAATAGCGCTTATGAGAGTCTGGAAATTTGGCGATGACATAGACACTGATCAGATAATACCTGCGGAATATTTGACTACGGGCGATGCGAAGGAATTAGCCAGACACGCGTTCGCGAAGGTGCGACCGGAATTCGCGACGGAAGTGCATGAGGGTGACATAATCGTAGCGGGTGCTAACTTCGGCTGTGGCAGTTCCCGTGAGCATGCACCTCGTGCATTACTCGGTGCAGGTATAAGCTGTGTGATAGCGAAGAGTTTTGCACGGATATTCTTCAGAAACGCTATAAACATCGGGCTGCGAGTGATAGAATTGGATATTTACGACAGGATAGACGAGGGTGATGAGATAGAATTAAATTTTGAGAGGGGAGTAATAATGAATCGTACGAGAGGTGAGGAATACAGGTTCAAGCCTCTACCGGAGTTCATGCAGAAGCTGCTGGATAGTGGTGGTTTGATTGCTTATATCAAGAGTAAAAGTAGAAGTAGAGATAAGAGAGGGGATAATATGTAAAAAGTGACCGCAAAGATTGTTATACGTGCCCACAACTCCTTAACACTTATTTAAACTACCGCAGAGCCCGATTTCACTTAACGTTCCGGGGATATGTGAAGCTTGTCGGAGGCAGATTTGGGCGAGAGTTAGCGAGCAACATATCCGCCTGTTAAGTGACCGAAGGGCGAGCAACGAAAATTGCGAAGAGTCGGGCGGAGTGGTAGCATTGGTGGCATTATTCAGGAAGTACTATTTCGGCAACCACCGCTTCCCCCGAACTATCAAGAACGCATACAGAGCCATTTGCGATACGATTTAAGCGAATGTTTGGTTTTTTTCCATTCCGATGAAGAGGGGGGATGAGCATCAACAATATCACAGATCACAGAATATCAGTTATCCGTTCGCACGCCTCCTTTATACGCTCTATATCCAAACAGAGCGAAAAACGAACGAAACCCTCGCCATACTCACCGAATCCTACACCCGGCGTTACCACCACTCCTGCTCGTTCCAGCAGGAACATCGAGAACTGCATAGAGCTGTATCCATCCGGTACACGCACCCAGAGGTAAAAGGTTGCTTTCGGCTTACTCGCTTCAATACCCGCGGACTTTAAACCCGCAACCAGTGCATCCCGTCTCGCTCTGTACACTGCCACATTAGCCCTTATACAGTCTTGCGACCCGGTCAAAGCCGCTATTCCCGCTATCTGAATCGCCTGAAACGTGCCTGAATCTATATTCGTCTTCACCAGTCGCAGACCATTCAGTATCTCATGATTACCAACTGCAAAGCCAATACGCCAGCCGGTCATGTTGTAGGTCTTTGATAGCGAATTGAACTCGATACCCACTTCTTTCGCACCGTTCACCCTGAGAAAGCTCGGCGCTTCATAGCCATCAAATGTCAGTTCTGAGTATGGGTTGTCATGTAGCACCATAATATCATGCTCGTATGCGAAATCCACAACTTCTTTGAAGAATTCTTCATCTGCCGTAGCGGCGGTAGGGTTGTTTGGATAGTTCAGGAACATCAGTTTCGCACTTTTCGCGATCTCCGCATCTATACGCTCAAAGTCGGGCTTGAACCCACTCTCTTCCATTAAAGGCATGGAGAAAGGTATAGAATCTGCCATTATTACCGCGTTCTTATATACCGGGTATGCGGGGTTGGGTACAAGTGCGATATCATGGGGGTTGAGGAACGCGAATGTGGAATGAGCTATACCTTCCTTTGAACCTATCAGTGTTAACACTTCGCTATCTGGGTCCAGACTCACATGCTTTCTACGCCTGTACCAGTCAGCTACTGCCTCACGGAATGTGAACATCCCCTCGTATGAGGGGTATCTGTGGTTTGCTGGCTCCGCTGCCGCTTTACATAGTGCATCCACGATGTGAGAAGGTGTCGGCAGATCAGGGTCACCAACACCCATATCTATAATATCTACACCCCTATTCTCCGCTTCTCTCTTCTTCCGGTCTATATCCGCGAAGAGATAAGGCGGTAATGAGTTTATCCGTTCTGCATACATTCCAGTTCCAGTGACAGAAAAGAGAATAGCATAGCTAATAAAAAAACCTTTCTTTCAAAAAGAAAGCTTTACCAAAGAAACATTATACTTTATGTAGTATTAAAAAAAAAATGTTTGTGAACTTCTCAAGCACCCTTGCCCTTATCATTTGCCCGTCTGACAATCAACGTCAGTCCTTCTCGTGCCACAACCTCCACCTTCGCTCCTTTCTCTATCTCCTCTCCTCTTGTTCGGGCATTCCATAATTCACCATGTATCTTTATCGTGCCACTATCTTCCGTGATATTCGTCATCGCCTTTGTTATCCGACCGATGAGCTCTTCAGCACCCACTTTTGGGCGTCTCTTCCTCGCCCTCAAGACCGCACCAACAGCGAAGAAGAAGAAAGCAGCAGATGCAGTGGCGATACCCAGTATGGTGATTGCGAATCCCCGGAACCAGCGGGGATCAAAGAGTAAAGGCTCTTTTGGTAATATCAATGCACCTATAATCAAACACATTACCCCTCCGGTAGTGAGTATCCCGAAGGTTGGCGTCAGTGCCTCGGCGATGAATAATATAACCGCGATGATTATCAAAAGCACACCAAACATATTCACCGTGAAGAGTCCCATACCATAGAGCGATAATACCAGGCAGATAGCGCCTATCATCTCAGGTACATACGTACCCGGGGACATGAATCCAAATATGAGACCATACAAGCCAACAATAAGCAAAATAACCGCTATTTGGGGATTACCAAGTAGTTTCAGTAAGGAAGAGCGTGCACTTTCACGCTTATGGTACAGCGAAGCATTCCATGTCCTCATGGTTATATTAGTTCCGCCTATACTCACTTCTCTGCCATCCACCATCCTCAGGAGTTCGGACTCATCACTCGCAATGATGTCAATTATACCCCTTTGCAACGCCTTATCCGCGTTCAGCACGGCGTTCTCGGTCACAAACAGCTTTGCCTGTGTTTCGTTCTTACCGCTCGAATTCGCTATGCTCGCTATATGCCCGGCGAAGAATTTCACCGTCTTGTTATCCGCCGGCTTCCTGCCGCTTATGCCTATAGAGACAGGCATTGCAGCCCCAATAGTTGTGCCCGGTGTCATTGCTGCGATATTGCCAGATACGAGGATAAAAGAGCCTGCTGAGGCTGCTATCGCACCCCTTGGCGTTACATAGGTGATAACTGGCACTTTTGAATTCATTATCGCTTCTGTTATCTTCAGTGTGGACTCAACGAGTCCGCCTGGTGTATCGAGTTCAATCAGAATCGCATCAGCATTCGCATCCTCCGCCTCCGCTAAGCCTTCCTGTACATCCATGGCTGTGCCTTCTGTTATTGTACCTTCTATTCGCAATACGTAAACTACGGGGCTATCCGTATCTCTTGCACCTGCGGTTGTAGTGTTAATAATAACGAAAGCGAAAGCGAATATGAGTATTAAACTTAGAATTGCAATTGGAATTGCAACTTTAAAGGCTATTTTTTGCCTTAGCTCTGGAAGAAGATGGGTTTTTTCTTTTCTATTATACATCTACATCACACATACACAAATAACATAAACAATTGTATTTGTATCAGATAAAATAAAGGTGGTGATAGATAAGTGAATATAAACACTATAATTTCCGATTACCGGGAGAAGATAAACAGGCATCTGGAATCTTTCCTGGCTAATAAGATAGAAGAAGCAGCCGGGATTTCACCAGATGTAAGGGATGTGGTGGTCAACGCCACCAAATATACATTACGGGGAGGTAAGAGACTCAGACCCATATTCTTCATCTATGGTTATAAGTGCCTCTCTGACGGTGATGAGAGAGCTATTATAGATGCCTCAATCTCTATTGAGTTGATGCAGAGCTATCTGCTAATTCACGATGATATAATGGATGAGGATGAACTGAGAAGAGGCAAGCCCACGTTTCACGTACTCTATAAGGATATCTGTGAACGCGAATATGGTAGTACGAAATCGGTTAGATTTGGTGAGAATATGGCTATTCTTACCGGTGACCTGCTGGAGGCATACGGTGAAGAAGTGCTGGCAAATTCAAATTTCGATGCTCGATATGTCAGGCGAGCTTTGTGCAAGTACCTGGAGATAGTGAGAAATGTGGGGTATGGACAGATCATGGATATAATGTCGGAGAGAAAGGGAAGTATTACCACTGATGAGATTTTAATGATACATAGACTCAAAACTGCGAGTTATACAATAGAGGGGCCACTTCAGATCGGTGCTATTCTGGCGGGAGCAAAAAAGAGGGATTTGCAGGTCATGAGCGAGTATGGCATTCCTCTTGGCATTGCATTCCAGATACAGGATGATATACTGGGTTTATTCGGCAGGGAGGCCAAGATAGGCAAGCCGGTAGGTTCTGATATACGTGAAGGGAAGAAGACACTGCTGATTCTGCATGCACTGGAGAGATGCAAGGATGATGAGCGGCGATTTATCTTAAGAACCATGGGCAATGAGCATATTACAGTGGATGAGATAGAAGCGGTCAGGGAAATAGTGAAGAGAACGGGCTCATTCGATTATTCGAAACAATTGGTCAGGGATAACACAGAGCGGGCAATAGAAGCGATTGAGGACTCAGATTTCCGAGCAGATGCTAAGGAATTCCTTATGAAAATAGCGGATTTCATAGGTGAGAGGGAGTATTAATGTATTAATATTAACAAGACAAGAGGCAGCGGGATAGTCATGGTAATTAAGGAGAGTTTCAAGGACATTGCACTGCGCCGGATAAAGCGATTATTTGAGCTTGCGCAGCTGGAAGCAGCTCGTGGTAGAGAAGACAGAAGTGATAGATACGTCCAGCTTGCTCGCAAGATTGGAATGCGTTATCGAGTTAGAATCCCCTGGTATTTAAAGATGCAGGTCTGTAAGAGCTGTAAGTCTTACTTAATACCCGGGAGAAATATGCGGGTGCGCCTCAGGGGAGATTATATCACAACAACATGCCTGAAGTGCGGCAGGCAAATGAGACGCCCATACAAACCAAAGCGTGTCACTCATCATTCATCCGTTGCACGTGAATGAACATGAAGAGGTGTTGCGAAAGCCTTCTCTACGGAAGGGCGATGGATAGCATTGTATGAGCAGAAGGGAATTATCCTGCCATCGGGCGTTACATAATGGATACCGCACCTCTGTACCCGTTCCAGATCGAAATTATAAGGGTCCTGGAAGTGCATAGTACCAATGAAGAGTGCTTTGCGATGGAATTCTGCCAGAGAGTCACGATTGCCTTTATCCAGGATATCGGTGAATGTGAATTTATCAAATACCGAAGGCGCCTTCTCATGGTCTATGAACTTCTTGCCCTGGGTTATTATCCGCGCCATCGCCTTCAATTTCCCTATTCGTGATTTGCTCATCTCCTCTGCTTGCTCTTCTATGAATTCCATCAGCCCTTCAACATCCACGAACTCGGTTATCGGTATGAACTTCCCGTTCTCTACAAACACGTACGTTGCTGCACCGCAGTGAGGATGAACCGAGAATTCTAATTGTGGCATGCCTTTCCATGCTTCCACGAAATGCGAGATAGCAATGACAAAAGGAACAGGATAGAAACTTTCATGTGGTATCTCACCATCTGTCTGCTCCTCCAATGCTTTTATATAATCGGGAATCGTTATCCTACCGCTTTTTCGCTCGCCCTCATCTACTCTGCCCTCAAAAGCGATTGGCTGTGCATTCACTCCCCGTATTATATCCAGGTTCCTGGCTGCGAATCTCACCATATCACCTACCTGATGGTCATTTACACCCTTAACGAGTGTTGGTACAAGTACAACGCTCTTTAGACCGCCTTTACGGCAGTTTTCTATCGCCCTCAACTTCGTCTTCAATGCGGGTATGCCCCTCAATACCCTGTAAGGCTCTTCGGTAACACCGTCAAACTGCAAATATACGGTGTGCAAGCCTGCCTCTGCCATGTCACGACAGAACTGCTCGCTCTTTGCCAGTGCTATCCCGTTTGTAGCGACCTGAATATGAGAGAATCCAATACCACGAGCCATTCTCACGATCTCGATGAAACCCTCCCTTATCGTCGGCTCACCACCTGCAAATTGAACCGCGGGACATGGGGGCACCTCACTCCTGAGCAGTTTCATCATCTCTCGCAATTGCTCCATTGTTGGTTCATATAGATACCCGGATGCTGCGGCATTTGCAAAACAGGTCGGGCAGTGCTGGTTGCATCGATTCGTGAGGTCTATAATGGCAAGCATAGTCGAGCTCTTATGCACGGGACAGAGTCCGCAGTCATAGGGGCAACCCTTTTCTGTGTTCGTAATTCTAATACCGGCATTGCCAGTGTACATCCATCTTGCGAATTTGTAATAGAGCGAGGCATTAGACCAGTATATGTCATCGAACTCGCCATGCTTCTCACATCTCTTCTGTATCAATATTTTGCCATCTGATTCATACACCTCTGCATCTATAACGTTTAAACACTCGGGGCACAGCGATTTAGTCCTCATCTCTTCTTTCTCCTTCTGTAAGAAATCTAAATGTAAAAGATAAAAATGGCATAATATATATAAAGTTAACGAATTAGACAGTATCTCCGAATACTCTTTGGGGGATATTAGTAAAAGAACAGAGTTTAAGCGTTTCTGGCATATATAAATATAATCGAGCATATTTTCTCCATAAAAACTTCAATGCCCGGATAGTCAGTTAATTAAGCAACAGAAAAAGAGTAAAAACAACAAAAAGCTGCATTAACAGCCCTTGTACAAGCTAAATCCACCAAAATAGCCGATCTTTTCGATTAGCTCCTCATAAATCTTGTCGGGAGGTGGACCTTTGTCGTCCAAAAACCCTTCACTCTGAAGAGCGCAATCACTGCAAATACCGCTGTTTTGACGATGCTTCGCCTGAACGGAAGACGCCCCTTGAAGAACTGCCAGACATTGGACATTGTACAGTATGCACTCAAATACGAGGAGTGCGAACCGTATCATAGGTATTAGCGTTGATATTTGTTGCAAAAAATCCAGTCAAGGCTCTCATAGCCCGGCAATACTGCAATATACGTGCTTATTTTTTCTGCGTTGTCTTGTCTCTATTCGTCTTCCACCGATGCTCGTGCAGCTCTGCACCTTTCTTTAACCATTCCTTGAACCTGGCGTATTTCGGAACCATGATTATCCATGATTATATATCTATATCGCAGTTTGAGCTCCTGCAAGACCTTTATGACGCTTTACGTGTAAAGTCCACGGTCAAGAAGGACAATCTCGATTGGTATGAGCGCATAGTTATTTTTGATGTGGTGACTAAAATGCCCAACGAAAGGGACGATTATGAAGGCATAGTGAAGAGAGGACTAAAAGAGGAGTGCTGCGGTTATATAAGACGTGAATATGAGTTCTCAATGGCGGTTTGTCGCTCCTTAGCGCGTGACATCGAGGCGTTTTGTGAACGA
>JAGGRR010000032.1 GCA_021159465.1 Methanophagales archaeon | reverse complement strand
ATATATAAAGGATGATACGATCACTCAAGGGTCCGACTGCGGCTGGCTTGATCATATAGTGTTCACACCATTAAATTCACCCGGACCTACTCCTTTACCAGCGCCTACCACCACTCCAATTCCAACTCCTACCCCTACAGCTACTCCTTCACCTTCACCTACACTCACACCTACACTGGTGCCTACACCAGCACCCACACCAACACCCACACCAATGCCAACGCCAACACCTGCCCCTGCCCCTGTGCATATCACACTGGGCGATGCCGTGGATAATACCGTATTGAGATGGCGGACAGGCGGTTCTGCCCTCTGGCTCGGAGAATCCACCATCACCAATTATGGTGATGATGCAGCACAGAGTGGTTCGATAACGCATGGTGAGCAATCATGGATAGCGACCACGGTATCAGGACCCGGGAACTTGACTTTCGACTGGCGGGTCTCGTCTGAGCGGTACTTCGATTTCCTCGAGTTCTATATTGATGGCGTCGGACGTGATAGAATCTCAGGAGATGTGAACTGGCAGCGGAAGAGTTATCAGCTCAGTTCCGGCATTCACAGGCTCAAGTGGCAATATATAAAGGATGATACGATCACTCAAGGGTCCGACTGCGGCTGGCTTGATCATGTTCAATTTCAAGCATAGCCCGGGAGTCCAGTCCAGGATTCAGCTCAGAGCAAAGAGTTTGATTTATTTTACACAGAACTGAAGGATATATAAATAAACTAAAACTAAGTAGATAAGATGCCAGAGCGGAGCAGGGATTGGATAAAGCAAGCAGAACGAGACTTAAAAGTAGCTGAAGAGCTGATAAAAGTCAAATCTTTCGAATGGTCATGCTTTATAGCTTATAGCTCAGCAAGCGGCAGAAAAATTTCACGAGGAGTGATGCAGAAGATGCAATCGTTTGTGGTAGAAGAATCATTGAATTCTGTAAAGGCATTCTGGCTTGATCAAGAAAAATTGATCGAGGAAATTTATAAAGTTGCTGGTGAAATAGGAAAAGGAGATGAGAACGTATTAAAAATTATCCTACTTGGCTCTCTGGTAGAGAAGGGAGGTGTACCCGGGAGCGATGCGGATATTTTAATAGTACTCAAAAGAGCCGATAAGCCTTTTATGGATAGGCGCACAGAGTGGACCGAGAAGTTCTCTTTGGATTTCCCGGTTGACATCTTCCCTTTCCGTTATACTGAGAAAGAGCTGAATAACAATATCCCAATTGCTCTGGAAGCAGTTAAGAATGGGGTTACATTATTCGAGCGGCAGGAAGGATGAGTGCGAAGGGATATGGTAAAGCCAGTGGCGCAGGAACAGTAATAAATGCAATAGCCACTTATAAAGGTTCTGCTTTCGGCATCGACAGGTGGACGTATGCCGAAGTGGAACTTGGCGAGGATTTCAAAGCCATAGAGGCACATACAGAGTTAGAGTCAGAGTTAGAATTAGAAGGAGAGAGGGATAAAGATAGAGGTAGGGGTAAAGATGTTGACATTGATACGCGATTGATAGAACGATGTCTGGAGCTGGTGCTGAAGAAGTTCAATCTGCCTCTGTGTGGTTATGTGTATACGAGGAGTGAGATACCTGTGGGAAGCGGGCTGAAGAGCAGCAGTGCAGCCGCAAATGCTACCGTGGTCGCCGCTCTGGATGCGATAGGAGCAGGGGCGG
Organism: Methanophagales archaeon; assembly: GCA_021159465.1. Classification (NCBI taxonomy): domain Archaea; kingdom Methanobacteriati; phylum Methanobacteriota; class Methanomicrobia; order Candidatus Methanophagales; species Candidatus Methanophagales archaeon. Next base: position 3,280 of record JAGGRR010000032.1, on the reverse strand, counting down.
ATATGGATGCCCTTGAGGTGATAAGAATAGGTGTGAATGCCGCTCTGGATACCGGTGTCTCAATAACCGGCGCTTTTGACGATGCCTGCGCTTCTTTACTCGGTGGCGTCGTGATAACAGACAACATGAAGAAGGAACTGATAATGAGGGAAGAGAAGGATTCAGGGGTACTTATTTTCGTACCTGAGGCGAAGGCATTTACTGCCGATACCGATGTGCAGCGGTCTCGATTGGTAGCGCCATGGGTGGATATTGCTTATGAGCTCGCACTGGCATCTAAATTTGAGGATGCGATGACGTTAAATGGCTTCTTGTATTGTGCAGCATTGAATTTCAGTCCTGAGCCGATGCTGAAAGCGCTGGAATGCAATGTGAGAGGTGTGAGCTTATCGGGCACTGGTCCTTCTTTTGTCGCACTCGTGGATAGAACAGCGGAGGCTGAGTTATACAGTGCGTGGAGTGAACTGGATATAGAGGGGCGGATAATAAAGACGAGGATAAATAATGAGCCTGCATATAAATATGACTATAACGTTAACGGTAATGAGGATGGTGGCGGGGGATATTTAAGAGATGGCACATGATTTCGATTTCCCGCAGGTGGGAGCGGCACTGGGCATCGCGGAGAAGGACCTGCGAACCGAGTTCCGCCGCTCTTACGAGATTATTTCAATGCTCACATTCTCGTTTGGCTCTATCCTCATTTGCAGTTTCGCGTTTGGTATTGGTACCGCGGGCACAGCACGACCTGAAGTGGCTGCTGCATCGCTATGGGTAATCCTCTTCTTCACAAGCATACTCACATTCACCACATCCTTCATGCGCGAAGCCGACATGGGCACACTTGGGGGTTTGAAGACCCTGCCATGTTCGCCACTGGCAATTCTCGCAGGTAAAATCATCTATGGCACTGCACTGCTCCTGTTTGTCGAATGTGTCCTGATTCCCGCAGCTATCATATTCTTGAACCTGCATCTTGATACCGGTATGCAATTCCTGGCTCTGTTACTCATATCCATTTCAGGTGCTATCTGTCTCGCATTTGCCGGCTCTTTCATTTCTGGACTCGTAATGTTCTCCGAAGGTAAGACTCTGCTACTCTCTTTTCTCCTTATCCCTATTTGCATTCCTGCACTCCTGCCTTCTGTAGGTGCGACGAAGAAACTGCTCAGCCCGGGTTACACAATAGCAGATGTGATGCCGGAATTACGGCTATTAATCGCTTTCCTGCTCTTGATTACCGCAGTAATGACCCTCACTTTCAAGTTCGTGCTTGAGGAGTGAATACAAAGTGAAACTCGCAGCACTGGTATCCGGCGGTAAAGACAGCCTTTATGCTACATACATTGCCAGCAAGCGGCATGAGATTCGCGTTCTTGTTGCCATTAAATCACTCAATCCCGACTCATACATGTATCATGTGCCAAACATAGACCTCGTCAAGTTACAGGCGAAGTCAATGCGGCTACCTCTGGTATTCCATCATTCAGCGGGTGCAAAAGAAGCGGAACTCAGCGACCTGAGGGATGCTCTGCGTGAAGCAAAAATTAGATATGCGATAGATGGTGTTGTATCAGGTGCGATATTCTCCAATTACCAGAGGAGCAGGATAGAGAGGATATGCAATGACCTCGGCTTGGTTAGTTTAGCGCCGTTGTGGGGGAGAGACCCTGAGGAACTCTGGAACGAGATGTTTGATGCAGGATTCGAGGTGATAATAACCGCAGTTGCTGCTTATGGGCTCACCGAAGAATGGCTTGGCAGGTTGATAGACCGCAATGTGTTCAAAGAGCTATGTAATTTGCACGGCGTATGTTATGTATGCACCGCAGGAGAAGGCGGCGAGTTTGAAACGCTCGTGATTAATTGCCCGCTCTTCAATGAGCGAATCCGCATTCTCCAATGGCATACCGTATGGGATGATAAAACGCAGAGCGGGCAATTTATAGTGGATGATGCTGTGCTGGTGGTGAAATGACTGTGCGCAAACAAAAAATGGCTATTATCATCTATCCGGTTGTATAAATGTAAAATTTTACCCGGGTAAAGGAATACCTGATTCATAAAAGATTTTTAACGTTCTATATGTGCTCTCACGCACCTCCCTATTATCATCGCGTAACCAGCCAGCAATATCCATTATCACTTCTTCTGGTACCCTGTCCTTAAACACAGCCAGTGCTTTCGCTGCGACTGCACGCACATCCGAATCATCATCGTGTAACAGACCGGCAATATCCTTTATCGCTTCTTCTGGCACCCTGTCCTTAAACACAGCCAGTGCTTTCGCTGCGACTGCACGCACAAGCCTATTATCATCGTGTAACAGACCGGCAATATCCTTTATCGCTTCTTCTGGCACCCTATCCTTAAACACAGCCAGTGCATCCACTGCGACTGCACGCACAAGCCTATTATCATCGCGTAACCGAGCAGCAATATCCTTTAGCACTTCTTCTGGTATCCTGTCCCCCAATTTAGCCAGCGCATCCACTGCAGCTTTACGCACCTCCCAATTAACATCGCGTAACCGAGCAGCAATATCCATTATCGCTTCTCCTGGCACCCTGTCATTAAACACAGCCAGTGCTTCCACCGCGGCTGCACGCACCTCCCAATTAACATCGCGTAACCGAGCAGCAATATCCTCTATCGCTTCTCCTGGCACCCTGTCCTTAAACACAGCCAGTGCTTTCACTGCGGCTGCACGCACGTCCGAATTATCATCGTGTAACAGACCGGCAATATCCTTTATCGCTTCTTCTGGTAGCCTATCCTTAAACACAGCCAGTGCTTTCGCTGCGACTGCACGCACATACCATTCATCATCCCGTAGCAGACCAGCAATAGCCTTTATTACTTCTTCTGGCACCCTGTCCTTAAACACAGCCAGTGCTTTCACTGCGGCTGCACGTACTCTACTATCCAAATCCCATAATAGCGATTTCAGGCTGGTTATGTCTCCGAGAAATCCTGATGCAATTATCGCATCAAACCTGAAAGGTTCTATCCTTATTAATTCTTTTAACTTTTGATTAATCTCCTCTTTTAGCTCTCTTCTTGCTTCTCTTACTTCTGCCAGACATTCGGCAGCCAGAAATAGGCGTGAATGAATGATATTGTCCTCTTTATCGTTATCTTGAGAATAAATCTTCTCAACAATTTCCTGCCCCCTGATGCCTGCCAGGAATTTAATCACCTCTCGTCATTTCGGTGACCACATCTCGTTAATCACAGCCTCAAGCCTTTCGCTATCTTCACTTTCACTAATATATTGAGC